>NZ_JAMYLN010000007.1:0-82500 GCF_040318035.1 Mesorhizobium sp. M1329
CCCCCGCGCCCTCGCTGGGGGTTTGTGGCCCCCCTTTTGCCCTGTTGTGGGGGTGCTTTTTTTTTTCTGCTTTGGGTTTCCTTCCGCCGGGGGGCCGGGCCCCGCCCCCCGCGACGAACACAACCGCGCCCAGCCGGGCGAGCATCTTTCCGTCCATGACGTTGCCCTCATTCGCCGTTCTGGAACATGCGGACGTTGCCCGGCTGGTAGCCGGCGCCCGGTGTCAGGAACCGGCGGCGCTGCTCGCGGCCCTGTTCGGCGGCCGCGGCCTGCTCAGCCGATTGAAGCGCTTGCGCCCGGCCGTTCGCGGCGACCACGGCAGTCAGGTCGGCGAACTGCTGCGCCTGAAGGCCGAGAAGCTGGTTGCCGGCCTGCGCCGCTTGCAGCGCGCCGGTGGCGCCCTGGCTCTGCCCGATAAGCGCGGACATCTGGGTTCGATTGGTGTCGATGTTGCCGACGACCCCGGCTTGGACACGCATGGCGTCCTGAAGGCCGCCGACGGTGTTCTGCCAACGCTCGCGTGCGCCAGCGATCAACTGCTGGTCCGAGGCCGAGAGCGAGGCATTGCCGTAGGTCGTCTGGAACGCCTGGTCGATCTGCTGGACGTCGAAGGCGATGTTCTGCGCCTGTGTCAGCAGTTGCTGGGTACGCTGGACCGACTGTTGAAGCTGCTGGAGCGAGGAGTAAGGCAGGCTCGCAAGGTTGCGGGCCTGGTTAATCAGCATCTGGGCTTCGTTCTGGAGCGAGGTGATCTGGTTGGTGATTTGCTCGAGTGCGCGGGCGGCCTGAAGGACGTTCTGCCCATAGTTCGTCGGATCGAAAACGATGAAGGCGTGGGCCGATGTCGTGATCATCGGCGACAGCGAGAGAGGTGCTGTCGCGAGAGCCGCCGCAATGCGTGCGGCAAGCGAACGGGAACGGATAGTCATGGTTGGGCCTCCTGCTGGACTTGGGAACTGAGGTTGGTCAGATTGGGGATGAGGTCAGCGGCCCACGCGACGCCGCGGGCCCGGAGCCATGCCGGCACGAAGCCATCACGACCGGCATCGGCTAGGACGCGCTCGATCGCGGCCTGGTCGGTCTTGGACGAGGCGGCGGTGAAGGCGAAGGCCACTTCGCCGAGACCCAGCTCGAACAGGCGGTTGCCGCGGCGACTCTGGCAGTAGTAGTCACGCTTCGGGGTGGCCCTCGCGAGGATCTCGATCTGGCGGTCGTTAAGGCCGAAGCGCCGATAGATCGCCGTGATCTGCGGCTCGATCGCGCGCTCGTTCGGCAACAGCAGCCGCGTCTGGCAGCTCTCGATGATGGCAGGTGCAATCGCGCTGCGGTCGAGGTCGGAGAGTGACTGCGTGGCGAAGACGACGCTGGCGTTCTTCTTGCGCAGCGTCTTTAGCCATTCGCGGAGCTGGCCAGCAAATCCCTCGTCATCCAGAGCGAGCCAGCCTTCATCGACGATCAGCAGGGTAGGCCGACCGTCGAGCCGGTCCTCGATGCGGTGGAACAGATAGGAGAGTACGGCCGCCGCCGCGCCCGTGCCGATCAGCCCCTCGGTCTCGAAGGCCTGCACGGAGGCCTCGCCGAGCCGCTCCGTCTCGGCGTCGAGCAGCCGGCCGTACGGTCCGCCGACACAATAAGGTCGAAGGGCTTGCTTCAGAGCCGATGATTGTAGCAATACGGAGATGCCGGTCAGCGTGCGTTCCTCGACTGGGGCCGACGCAAGCGAGGTCAGCGCCGACCAGAGATGTTCCTTCACCTCCGGGGTAATGGCGACGCTCTCGCGCATCAGGATCGCCACGATCCAGTCTGCCGCCCAGGAGCGCTCGGGTGTATTATGGATACGCGCGAGCGGTTGGAGCGAGACGGACGCCGCGGCGCCGTCGGTCAGGTCCCCGCCGAGGTCATGCCAGTCGCCGCCCATGGCCAGTGCGGCCGCGCGGATCGAACCGCCGAAGTCGAACGCGAAGACCTGAGCGCGTTCGTACCGCCGGAACTGCAAGGCCATCAGCGCCAGCAGAACCGACTTGCCGGCGCCGGTCGGACCGACGACGAGGGTATGGCCAACGTCGCCGACATGAAGAGAAAACCGGAACGGGGTCGAGCCTTCGGTCCTTCCGAAGAGCAGGGGGGGCGCTGCAAGATGCTCGTCCCGTTCCGGCCCCGCCCACACCGCCGAGAGCGGGATCATGTGGGCGAGATTGAGTGTGGAGATCGGTGGCTGCCGGACGTTGGCGTAGACTTGGCCGGGCAAGCTGCCGAGCCAAGCGTCGACCGCGTTGATCGTCTCGGCCATCGCAGTGAAGTCCCGGCCCTGGATGACCTTCTCGACAAGGCGCAGCTTCTCGTCAGCAATGCGGGGGTCGTCGTCCCAGACGGTGACAGTCGCCGTGACAAAGGCTTGCCCGATCAGGTCGGAGCCGAGTTCCTGGAGCGCGAGATCGGCGTCGGCCGCCTTGTTCGCGGCATCGCTGTCGACGAGCGTCGATGCCTCGTTGGTCATCACCTCCTTGAGGATGGCGGCGATCGACTTGCGCTTGGCGAACCACTGCCGACGAATCCTGGTCAGCAGCCTCGTCGCGTCGGTCTTGTCGAGCATGATTGCGCGTGTCGACCAGCGATACGGAAAGGCCAGCCGGTTCAGCTCGTCGAGGATGCCGGGTGTTGTTGAGGTCGGGAACCCGACGATGGTGAGAATGCGCAGGTGCGCCGTGCCGAGCCGCGGCTCGAGGCCACCGGTCAGCGGCTGATCCGCAAGCAGTGCGTCAAGATACATCGGGATTTCGGGCACGCGGACGCGGTGGCGTTTCGTCGAGACCGTCGAGTGGAGGTAGGTCAGCGTGTCGGCGTCATCGAGCCATGTGCTTTCGGGCATGAAGCCTTCGACGAGTTGGAGGACACGGTCAGTGCGTTCGATGAAGCCGCGCAGGATGGCGCGGACATCGACGCCGCCTTGCGCCTTGCCCTCGTAGAGCCAGCTCTCTGCGCGCGCGGCGTCCTCGGCCGCCGGCAGATAGAGGAAGGTCAGGTAGAAGCTGGACTCGTAGTGCACGCCCTCTTCCTCGAAGTCGGCTTTGCGTTCGGCGTCGACGAGTGCGGACGCCGCGTCGGGAAACCGGCTCTCGGGATAGCGCTGTGCCGGCAGCCGCGCGGCTTCGACAAATATCGCCCAGCCGGAGCCGAGGCGGCGGAAGGCATTGTTCAGACGGCCTGCAACCGCGACCAGCTCGGCCGGCACCGACGATTCGAGATCCGGCCCGCGAAAGCGTGCGGTCCGTTGGAAGGAGCCGTCCTTGTTCAGAACCGCGCCTTCGCCGACGAGGGCGACCCAGGGCAGGAAGTCGGCCAGGTGGGAAGATGTTCGGCGATATTCGGCAAGGTTCATCATGGCCGACTCTTGATCCTTCGCTTCAGACGTTCAGATGGCCGGGAATGCGCAGATGCCGGCGCACCACGTCGACGAACATCGGGTCCCGCTTGGCCGCCCAGACCGCTGCGAAATGGCCGATCGCCCAGAGCATCAGGCCGACAAGCCAGAGCCGCAGGCCGAGACCGAGCGCCGCAGCCAGCGTGCCGTTCAGGATGGCGACCGCCCGCGGCGCGCCGCCGAGCAGGATGTGTTCGGTCAGCGCGCGGTGGACGGGGGCGGTGAAGCCCGGAACGTCGGTGCCAGTGTCGAGGATGGCTGCCATCAGACGAGTGCCCCGCCGCCGAAGGAGAAGAACGACAGGAAGAAGGAGCTGGCCGCGAAGGCGATGCTCAGCCCGAACACGATCTGGATCAGCCTGCGGAAGCCGCCTGAGGTGTCGCCGAAGGCGAGCGTCAGGCCGGTCACGATGATGATGATCACCGCCATGATCTTGGCGACGGGCCCTTCGACGGATTCGAGGATCGACTGAAGAGGCGCTTCCCACGGCATTGAGGAACCGGCGGCATGGGCGGGCGACAGCATCAACGTAGCGTAGGTGGCAAAGGTCACTGTCGCGACGTGACGGCGGAAATTAAGGGCATGGCGGATCATGGACGGTCTCCTTGGGGCTCGATCGTTGCGGGGGTGATGACGTAGTCGCCGGTCGGGCCCAAGCTCTCGACCCCAGCCAGTTCGGCAAGACGGCGGTGCGAGCCGCGACCGGAAAGTACGGCCACCAGGTCGATGGTCTCGGCGATCAGCGCGCGCGGCACGGTGACGACGACTTCCTGGATGAGCTGATCCATCCGGCGGAGCGCGCCGAGGGCGGTCCCGGCATGGATGGTGCCGATGCCACCAGGATGTCCGGTACCCCACGCTTTGAGCAGGTCGAGTGCCTCGGCCCCACGCACCTCGCCGATTGGAATTCGGTCAGGCCGCAGACGCAGCGACGAGCGGACGAGATCGGAGAGCGAGGCGACGCCATCCTTGGTGCGCAGCGCTACCAGGTTCGGCGCGGCACATTGCAACTCGCGAGTGTCCTCGATGAGCACCACGCGATCGCCGGTCTTGGCGACCTCGGCGAGCAGCGCGTTGGTGAGCGTGGTCTTGCCGGTCGAGGTGCCACCCGCGACGAGAATATTCTTGCGGGCCGTGACGGCTGCGCGCAGCAATTCGGCGTTGTCGGCCGTCATGATGCCGGCGGCCACATAGTCGCCAAGGGTGAAGACGGCGACCGCTGGCTTGCGGATTGCAAAGGTCGGGGCTGATACGACAGGTGGCAGAAGCCCCTCGAATCGTCGGGCAACTCGGCGGAGACGCGTGGGCGGCCGGAATGGACCTCGGCGCCGACATGGTGGGCGACGAGACGGACGATGCGCTCGCCGTCGGCAAACGACAGATTCTCGCCCGTGAAGGCGAGCCCATGCGAAAGACGGTCGACCCAGAGCCGCCCGTCGGGGTTGAGCATCACCTCGACGATTTCGGGATCTTCCAGAAATCCAGCAATCGCCGAGCCCAGCGCTGTGCGTAACATGCGCGCGCCACGGCTGGACGCCTCCGAGTGCTGGTAGGAAATCGCCATGTCGTCCCCTTTTTGCCAACGAACCGCAAAGGCGGCCGTGGCTTGGGGATGATTAGAAGAGGCAGGAATTTGGACCTGGCAACACCAACAATGCGGCGTCGTAGCCTAGCGTGCAGACACAGGGAAACGGCGGGTCGTCGGAATACTTGGAATCCGCTTCGCGACGACTATTCAGCCTTCATTGGCAGACTCGACGGCTCTTCAGGCGACGTGACGCCGCCGATGTCGTCGGGAATCTCCCGAAGAAAACTTTGTCCCTTTTGCAGGCGCCGGCCCAGCGCTTCAATGAACCCCTCGAATCGCTCACGGCCCTTGATCTGGGCAGCGGCCTGGGCGTCGTTCGGGAGCGGCGGCGTGATGGTGAGCCAGAAGCGGACGAACAGTGCCAGGGTCTCCGCGGTCACGCCGAGATCGCGTTCCATGCGTTGTACCTGTCGCGAGAGCCGATCGAGGCGTCGGGTGAATGCCGCCTCGCGCCGGTCGGCGCCATCCGGCGACAGGAAGGAGGTGACCGCAGCCTCGACAATCGCCGAGCGGGAGAGCTTCTTGCGATCGGCAAGTTCAGCGATCTCTCTCAACATTGCAGGCGGAAAATAGACGTTCATCCGGTCGCGCATGATCCAGCCTCACATCTCGATGCCATCATTGGGGTCAAGCGCAACCTGGCGGGCGACCCCGCGCATCTGCTGGCGCAGGATGCGGCCTTGGCGGGCGGTGTCTTCCGGCTCGTCGTCATCGATGATGGCGAACTCTTCCTGCGGCCTCAGTCCGCTGTTCTCCCTGGCGATGGCGACGTGATCCGGCAGCTCGGGTTCGCGGCGAAGGCCGCCATTGGCCGCGTCCTGTTCCTTGTCCGCGTCGGCCAGGAGCATCGGGGAAGGCCTCTGCGGGGCAAGCGGCGACCAGTTGTCCTTGCGTTCTGACCAGACACTCTTTGCCGGATCGGGGGGCGGCAGCAAACGTTCCTTGAACCGTTCGTCCTCGTAGTAACGGGCCTTCTTTGCACGGATCGGCGGGGTACCGGCCACCATGACGATCTCGTCGCTGGGCGGGAGTTGCATCACTTCGCCTGGCGTGAGCAGGGGCCTCGCCGTTTCCGAGCGCGAAACCATCAGATGCCCAAGCCAGGGCGACAGGCGGTGCCCGGCATAGTTCTTCATCGCTTTCATCTCGGTGGCGGTGCCGAGAGCGTCCGAAACGCGTTTGGCCGTCCTCTCGTCATTGGTCGCGAAGCTTACCCGGACATGGCAGTTGTCGAGTATCGAGTTATTGGCGCCGTAGGCTTTCTCGATCTGATTCAGCGATTGCGCGATGAGGAAGGCTTTCAGGCCGTAACCCGCCATGAACGCCAAAGCGCTCTCGAAGAAATCGAGCCGGCCGAGGGCCGGAAATTCGTCGAGCATCATCAGGACACGGTGACGTCGGTCCTTCGCATGAAGATCTTCGGTCAGGCGCCGGCCGATCTGATTGAGCACCAACCGGATGAGCGGCTTCGTGCGCGAAATGTCGGAGGGCGGCACAACAAGGTAGAGGGTCGCCGGCCTTGGGTCGGCAACGAGGTCAGCAATCCGCCAGTCGCAGCGGCTCGTCACCTCGGCAACGACGGGATCGCGATACAGACCGAGAAACGACATCGCGGTGGAGAGCACGCCTGACCGCTCGTTGTCGGATTTGTTCAGTAGCTCGCGTGCTGTGGAGGCGACCACGGGATGCGGACCGCCTTCTCCGAGATGCGGTGTTGTCATCATCGCAGCCAGCGTGGTCTCGATTGGCCGCTCGGGGTCCGACAGGAATCCAGCGACGCCGGCTAGCGTCTTGTCGGGTTCGGCGTAGAGGACATGCAGGATCGCTCCGACGAGAAGAGAGTGGCTAGTCTTCTCCCAATGATTCCGCTTCTCGAGCGACCCCTCGGGATCGACCAGCACGTCGGCGACATTCTGGACGTCGCGCACTTCCCACTCGCCACGCCGCACCTCGAGGAGCGGGTTGTAGGCGGAGGACTTCGCGTTCGTGGGATCGAACAGCAACACCCGCCCATGCGTGGCGCGAAATCCTGCCGTGAGCTGCCAGTTTTCCCCTTTGATATCGTGGACGATCGCCGAGCCCGGCCAGGTGAGAAGAGATGGCACGACGAGGCCGACGCCTTTGCCGCTTCTTGTCGGTGCGAAGCACAGCACATGTTCCGGCCCGTCGTGCCGTAGGTAGTCGCGATCGAGTTTGCCGAGCACTACGCCGTCAGGGCCGAGCAATCCGGCCGACTTGATCTCATTCGGTTTCGCCCAACGCGCCGAGCCGTAGGTCTCGACGTTTTTCGCCTCGCGCGCCCGCCAGACCGACATGCCGATCGCCACGGCGATGGAGATGAAGCCTCCAGAGGCCGCGATGAATGCGCCCTCGACGAAGATCGGCGGCGCATAAGCGTCGTAGAAGTACCACCACCAAAAAAAGGCCGGCGGGTAATAGAGCGGAACGCCCGCCAGTTCGAACCACGGTGTGCCGAGCTGTGACTGGAAGCCGAGCCTCCACGCCGTCCATTGCGTCGCCGACCAGGTCGTGACGAGCACGATCAGGAAGACGACAGTGATCTGGCCCCAGAGGATTTTCGTGGCGGACAATAGCAAGTTCCTCGACAGCAAATGCCATCAAGGTCGGTGCTCAGGGCAGACGATTGCAAGGCGTCATCGTCGCGGGTCGCAGTCCCGGCGAGACTAGAGAACATATACAGGAGAAAGAGCAGGCAGGCGACGGCGGCGGGCGGCCCTAGGTCCCTCATCCGCCGGCGAAGGCAGTGGACGCTCGCACTTATGAGGCGTCCTGTTTGATAGTCGATCAGACGTCCTGTTTCGGCACGAAAAACCGGCAGGGCAACCTTCCCCGTCGACGAGAAGTCTTGATCGCTTCTATCTCCTATTATCGAACGTTGGGTGGTTGTATTCGTTCGCGACGTTGGTGGTGGCAGCCATCCAGCGTCCCGTGAGAGTGTCATTCCATCATGATGACCTCGCCAAGATCGGCGAGGCGCTCGATCACGTGATCCGGTCTGAATGGAAACCGATCCATGTCAGCCCGCGTGCTCACACCAGTAAGTACAAGCGCTGTCTTCAGGCCCGATTCCAATCCGGCGACCACGTCCGTATCCATTCTGTCACCGACCAGAATCGTATCGGCCGCACCAACTCCTAGCCGGTCGAGCGCACTTCGCATCATGAATGGGTTCGGCTTCCCAACGAAGTAGGGCTGGCGGCCGGTAGCCTTCTCGATGAGTGCTGCAACCGCGCCGCATGCCGGATGGAACCCGCGCTCTGTCGGGCCGGTCGCATCCGGATTGGTGGCAAGAAACCACGCTCCCTTTGCCACAAGCTCGGCGCCAGTGGCGATTTGTTCGTAGTGATATGAAGTGGTGTCCCCGAGGACCACAAAATCCGGCCCATACTCCGTGATCCGGCAGCCTGCGCTGCGCAGGGCCTCGACCATCCCGTGGTCGCCGATGACATAGGCGGATGATCCTGGCTTTTGCAACTCGACGAACCGCGCGGTAGCCAATGCCGAGGTGTAGATGTGTTCAGGGGTTACGGGGAAGCCAACTGCTCTGAGACGCTCGGCATGATCTTCCGGCGTAAAGCGAGAGTTGTTAGTGAAGATTTGAAACGGCTTGCCAGTGGCAATCAGCGCCGCGACATAGTCGATCGAGCCTTCAATCGGTTGGCCGCCGCGGACCAGAACCCCGTCCATGTCGAGAAGGTGCGCTATGATCATCGTCTCTCAACCATCGATGCCTTTGGGTGGATGCGCGGCTTGAGCATGTGCCGTGTCACGCGCGCGGTAAGTCGCAAGAGTGCCGGCAAAATACCCATTGAGAACGATGTGGGAAGGGCACCCAATCGCTCATGCGGCAATAGGACGTCGCAGCGTGAAAAAAGGGCCGACCTAGTCCGGTCGCCAGGCGCACTGGCTCAGCCGTTGCACGGATGCTTGCGCACATGCGCGACGCGTCGGCGATAGACAGACCGCGATCGGCCAACTCCTGCCATCCAGCACTCGTGAAGGGTCCGTGCCACTGAGGATAGTGAATGGCGGGGTTAGGGGCCAGTCAACCGCCGATACTCAGGCCCGAAGATCAAAGCTCCCGGTAGTCGAGCCCGATATCGAGGATCGGGGCGCTGTGGGTCAACCAGCCGATGGAAATCAGATCGACGCCAGTCGCGGCGACGGCTGGCGCCGTCGCGGCGGTGATCCTGCCCGACGCCTCGGTAATCGCCCGGCCGGCAACCAACGCCACCGCCCGACGAAGCTCGTCGACCGACATGTTGTCGAGCAGGACGGCGTCCGGAGTGAGCGCCAGCGCCTCTTCCAGCTGGGCCAGAGTATCGACCTCGACTTCGACCTTGACGAGATGGCCGACGCTGCTTCGCGCGCGTTCTATTGCCGGGCGGATACCGCCGGCGATGGCGATGTGGTTATCCTTGATCAGGATGGCGTCGTCGAGGCCGAAGCGGTGGTTGGCGCCGCCACCGGCGCGCACGGCGTATTTTTCTACAGCCCGCAATCCGGGGGTCGTCTTGCGCGTGCAGACGATCTTTGCGCCATGGTCGCGAACCGCGGCGACGACCGATGCCGTCGCCGTGGCGATACCGCTCAAATGACAGAGAAAATTGAGCGCCGTCCGCTCCGCCGTGAGTATGGCCCGGGCCGAACCGCACACCGATGCAATGATCTCTCCGGGCGCGACTTCGCTGCCGTCCGCACGCTCCACCTTCATGTCGACGTTCTGGTCGATGAGCCGGAAGGCGAGCATCGCCAGATCGAGCCCGGCGACAGTTCCGGCCTGGCGGGCTGTCAGCACGGTTGTCGCATGATGGTCCTTCGGTACGACCGCATCCGAGGTCAGGTCGCCGGCCCTGCCGAGGTCTTCGAGCAGAGCTGCCCGTACCAGAGGCTCTAGCATGATTGCGGGAAGTGGTGGCAGGTTCATCACAGGACGCTTTCCAGCGTTGGGGAGGATGCAAGTTCCCGCGCTGCGGCCATGGCCGCGTCGAGTGTGATTTGGGAGCGGCGGGCGACGGCGGCATGGAGGGGGAAGTCCGTCCGGAAATGAGCACCGCGGCTTTCCCGGCGCAGCAAGGCGGCAATGGTGATCATCAGCCCGACGGCGGCGGGATCGGACGCTGCGTCGTGCGGCTGCAACAGGGGCAGCAAGGCGCGCGCAGCCTCTTTCAACCCTTCGCCATCCCGCGTGACGCCAAGGGCACGTGACAGGAGAGGGCGCACTGGCCTTGGATCTGGCGCGGGTAGGTCAAGTGCCATCGCTCGCTTTCCACCGCCGTCAGACGACCCGGCGATGCTTTCGGCAACCCAGCGAGCGCAAACGACGGCCTCGGTCAGCGAGTTGCTGGCAAGCCGGTTGGCGCCGTGCAGCCCGGTTGAGGCGACTTCGCCGCAAGCCCAAAGTCCCGGAATGGACGTGCGCCCGGCCAGATCCACGGCGACGCCACCCATGTGATAGTGCTGGGCAGGCCGGATGGGAATGAGGTCACGCGTCGGATCGATGCCGGCCTTGCTGCAGGCTGACGCGATCGTCGGAAAATGCTGCGCGAATGTCGCGCCTGGCTTTTCGCGTACGTCGAGGAAGACGTGATGGCCGTCGGCAAGATGCCTCCAGACGGCGCGCGCCACAACGTCGCGCGACGCGAGTTCCGCACCTCGCACGCCGACGAGGAAACGTCGGCCTGTTTCGTCGACGATTGTTGCGCCTTCGCCGCGGACCGCCTCGCTGATGAGCGGCATGGGGCGTTCCGACCCATCAAGCGCTGTCGGATGGAACTGGATGAACTCGAGGTCGGCAAGGGTTGCACCGGCACATGCTGCGAGCGCCAGGCCTTGTCCCCAACTGCCCAGCGGGTTTGTCGTGTCATGGAACAGCCCGCCGATCCCGCCAGTGGCGAGAACGACCCGTCCCATGGCGAGAAACACCGGACCTGTCGAGCAACTCGCCAGCACGCCAGTGATCCTGCCGTCCTCCACGGCCAGCCGGCGTGCTTCGATGCCCTCGACAACCTCTATTGTCGGCGTGGAGCGCACGGCGGCGACAAGTGCGCGCATGAGCTCCCGTCCGCTGCCGTCACCCCCGGCATGAACGATGCGCCGCCGGCCATGCGCGGCTTCCAGCCCGAGACGCAGAGCTCCTTCGGGTGTCCGATCGAAGCGAACCCCAAGGCGCGCCAGATCCTCGATCGCGGCAGGCGCCGCGTACACGATGCGCCTTGCTGCTTCCGCATCGCAAAGGCCGTCGCCTGCGGCGAGCGTATCGGAAAGATGGAGCGCTGGTTCATCATCGTCGCCCAGGCTGGCGGCAAGTCCGCCCTGCGCCCACGCACTCGACGCGTCCGCGCCAAGCGGCGATCTCGACAGCAGAAGCACCGGCTCGTGCGCCAGATGCAGCGCAGTCACCAGTCCGGCTATGCCGCCGCCGATGATGACCGATCGGCCGGCGAGATCGCGGACGTCCATGCTCATACCGCCAGCATCCGCTCGACGGCCAGACGCGCACGCCCGGCAATCTCGGGCTCGATGGTTACGACATGGCGGTTCTGCTCGAGCGCTGTACGGATGTTGGCGAGCGTTATCCGCTTCATGTGCGGGCACAAATTGCAGGGGCGGATGAACTCGACTTCGGGGTGGTCGACCGCGACATTGTCGCTCATGGAACACTCCGTCATTAGCACGACGCGGGGCGGCTTTTGCCGCCCGACATAGTCGGACATGGCCGCGGTCGAGCCGGAGAAATCCGCTTCGGCCACCACTTCGGGCGGACATTCGGGATGCGCCAGCACCGTCACGCCGGGATGGTCCTCGCGCAACTGGCGAATGTCGGCAGGCGTGAAGCGCTCATGCACCTCGCAATGCCCTTTCCAGGCGATGATCTGCACGTCGGTCTGCGCGGCGATGTTCTGGGCCAGATACTCGTCCGGCAGCATGATGACCCGAGAAACACCCAGCGACTCCACGACGGCTTTCGCAGTGCCTGAGGTACAGCATATATCGGACTCGGCCTTCACCCCGGCCGATGTGTTGACATATGTGACGACCGGCAAGCCCGGATAGCGCTGCCGAAGCAGACGGACATCCTCGGCGGTAATCGAGTCCGCCAGCGAGCAGCCGGCCTCCATGTCGGGAATGAGCACCGTCTTTTGCGGATTGAGCAGTTTCCCCGTCTCGGCCATGAAATGCACGCCGGCCAGCACAATGACGTCCGCTTCGACCGACATCGCCTTGCGGGCAAGCGCCAGGCTGTCGCCAACGATGTCG
The DNA here is from genome assembly GCF_040318035.1 of Mesorhizobium sp. M1329. Taxonomy (NCBI): domain Bacteria; kingdom Pseudomonadati; phylum Pseudomonadota; class Alphaproteobacteria; order Hyphomicrobiales; family Phyllobacteriaceae; genus Mesorhizobium; species Mesorhizobium sp. M1329. Next base: position 12,291 of record NZ_JAMYLN010000007.1, read on the forward strand.
GCGACACAGTGGAAGATCTCCGGCGTTTGGTAGTTGTGCGCCAGGATGACGGCATTCCGCTGCCGCTTCAGATCAAGGATGGCGTCGATATCGTCGGTGAATGCCGGCCACTCGATCGGTGGGATGACCCGTCGCACCCGGTCGTAGAGCGCGGCTGTGCGCGTCGAGGCGTTGTGCATGTCCGGCACCCTTATCCTCAGAGTGAGTATAACTAAGGCATATACTCACTCTGAGGATAAATAGAGTCAAGTCCGCGACAGGGGTAATTTCGTCCCGGCGGCCGCCCGCTCGTCGAGGACAGCATGACGAAAGCGGAAGAGCTTGGCAGGCCGTCCGACGGTTTCGGCTGTCGTCCCCCCCGCTTCCTCTACAAGATCCTGCTGCTCGATGAGCCGCCGGAAATTCGACTTGTGGATCAGCCTCCCGGCAAGCGCTTCGACAGTGCGCTGCAATTGCAGCAGGGTGAATGCCGGCGGCATCAGCTCGAACACGACGGGGCGGTATTTGATCTTGGTGCGAAGCCTGGCGATCCCCGTTGCCAGAATGCGGCGGTGATCGACAATCATCGACCGACCGGGGATGGACGGCGGACTGCCGTTGTCCCCGCCACGTGTGGCCTCCGCTACCAGCACGGCTTCATAAAGCAGTTCGTATCGCTGCAGGACAAGTTCCTCGTTCCAGTTCCGACCATCCAGGCCGAAGGCATAGGCCACGCGCTGCCGGCGATCACGGCGCATGTTCATATTTTCGGCTCCGTCGGCCCAGGCCAAAAGTCTGGGCATGAGGACATCGGCCAGGATGGGCGGCACGCCTGCGCGGTGATCTTCCCATGGAAAATAGTCGTACCAGCCTCGCCAGCCGTGCACTGCGGACCTTTCGGCCTGCTCTTCGCGCGTCAGGCCGAGATAGCTGATCGAGATCACCCGTTGCACATGCTCTTCGCCTATCCGATCACGGTCGGCGAACGTGTAGAGCTGTTCGATATAACCCAGGGGATGGCCGGTCTGCCGTTCCACCCATGCTCTCAAACCCGACTGCAAGGAACGATGGCCGAGTTCAAACGGGCCCGAAGGCAAGGCACTTGCCTGGCCAACGGTGAGCACGCGTGGCTTGCCATCAGTGACGGCGATCACAACGGCGATCAGATCTGCGCTGACCGCCTGGCTTCGCCCGCTTCTTCCGGTCTGTTTCTTCGCCAGTGTTGTCTTGTCTTGCATAGGGGGTTGAAGGCATTCCGATTATCAAGTCGCCCCGAGAGGACCAACCTGAGTGAAGGGTGGACCGCCGCCTGCCGCCCGTCAACGTTCCGCGCGGCACTAGAGTCCCAAAGCACGTTTCCGGCCGAAGCTCCATTGAATGCCGCCTCCATCCCTGGCGACGCCGGCGATGGTCTGACCAAGTCTTCTTTCGAGCGGAGGCGACCACGGCACGAGCTGGAAGCCGAGGCCGTTGTCGATCATCGCGAAGCGGCCAGACGTGAGCGTCAGGCGCTGGCGATAGACTCCGCCGACATTCTCGCCGGCGGCCGCCTTCATGTGAGACAGGCCGGTTTCGGCCGAGAGCCGCGCGGCGGTGGCATCCAACTCTCGGCGACTCAGCGTATTGAGGAGGTCGCGCTGCAGGATGATGCGCTGGCCCTGTCGTCGGGCGAGGCGCTCCTCGGCGAGATGGTCTGCACGAGCTGTCATGGCGTCGCGCACCTCGCGGCCGAACCCGCCCATCGCCAGCGGCATTGGTTCGCGTTCGACCAGCCGATGATCGAGCCACGTCGCCCCCGGTGCGGTGATCTGGCGGTTGAGGTCGAAGTCCGAGCGGTTGGCGAGCACAAGCGTCGGCCGTTCGTCCTCCGCCCCGCCGAAGCGGCGCACCTCGACGATGCCGCCAATCGGCGGCGAGTGCTCAAATGCCTCGATGCCACGGAACCTGACGTGATGCGCACGTCCGTCGGTGCTGTCGATGACGGCGTAAGCCTCACCGGTCAACTCGTTCTGAAGGCCTTTGTCCACCAGCCGGCCGATGATGGGCGCGCCCCTCGCGCCAGAGTCGATCACATAGTCGGCGATGCCGCGATCCTGCCGGAGCTCGGTGAAGGCGCGGTGCATCGTCTTGATGATGTCGCCGCGCAATCCGAGCTCCCGGAGTGAGCGTTCGGCTTCAAGACCGACCATCCATTCGCCAGAACTAGCCGGAGTGGCCAGGCCCATCTTTTCCAGATGCTGGATCCGGCCGATCATCAGGCGGCGGGTCTCTGGATCGGCGGCGCCGGTCGCCTCGGGGCGCAGGTCGATGTACCCGGTCTCGTCGGCGGCAATGCGGATCTCCACATCGAGCCGCGTCCAGCGCTCGGCAGTGATCTCCTTCTCCAGGGCGTTGCGGACTTCGTGCTCGGGTCGGGGTCCGAGTTCGATCGACACCAGTTCCTCGGCGCGGGAGCGCAGGCCACGGCTAATGTAGTCGCGCGAGATCACGAGATCCGCGCCGGTGTCGTCGACGCCTCGCACCAAAAGATGGACGTGCGGGTTGTCGGTGTTCCAGTGATCGACAGCGACCCAATCGAGCCGTGAACCAAGGTCGGCTTCCATCTGCTTGGCAAGGTCGCGCGTGAAGGCGCGAAGGTCCATCATCTCGCCGGCGTCCTCAGGCGAGACGATGAAGCGGAAATGATGCCGGTCATCCTTGGAGCGCTGGGAGAAGGCCATGTCATCGGCTCGTTCGCTGCCGGCGTCGAACATCACCGCCTTTTCGCCGGCGCGAGTCACGCCGTCGCGCTTGAGATAGGACAGGTGTGCGGCGAGCGGCGCGGAGCGAAACGCCTTGCCGGAATGCCGGGCAATTCGCGCGGCGACGACGACACGACGACTGGACGAGAAGAGCCGGTTCCGGCTGAAGCTGATCCGGCCGCGGCCGAAGCTTGAGCGCCCCAGAACGGGCGAGCGGCCGTTCCTCGGTGCCGAACTGGACGCGCCATCGGTGTGGCCAGCACGTTTGGCCGCGCGCAGCACCTGGTTGACGAAGCTCTTCGCCTTCGGCGCGCGGGTGCTGCGGATGCGTCCTGGCCGGAGGCGAAAGTCGCTGTCGCCCTCGCTCATGGCTATCCCGCCAACAGGGGCGTTAGCCGGACAGTGCCGGAAACCACTTTGAAATAGTTCACAAAATCCTCAAGCGCGGCACGCGCCCCGACCGACAGGCACGCCGGAAACCAAGCCACATCAATGGCTTGGCTGACGACCGGCGAGCCCCTTTTATCTTGCCGTCCGAAGTTCGTGTTTCCTCGCCTCTCCTGCAATTCCCTCCACCCTCCGCCATTCCACGCCGGTTCGCGCGATCCCGCGAAACTCGTCATCGTGGGCCTCCAGTGCTGGGACGGGCGATGAACAGGCCTTCGGAAACGGGCGAGATGGCGGAGAGATCGTGCACGGGAGTTGCCGCCGAGGCGTCATCGGGCTGACGATCGCGCGGTGCAGGATCGACAGCCGGCGTGTGCTCGGACTGGGCGGCGAACAGCGTTGCGCGCGCCCAGTTATTGCGCTCGACGGCCCCGGCTACGACGAAAGGGCGATCGATTTTTCCGCCTCCGACAAGAGGCGCGAGGGCAGCGACGTAGGCGCGGGTTTCGGCTGGTAGCGCACGGCGGCCAGCGAGATATTCCTCGTAGCGGCCGGGGCCAGCATTGTAGGCGGCGAGGAAGCCCGGGGAGCCATAGCGGTCGTGCATTTCGCGCAGATATGCCGTGCCCGCCAGGATGTTGTCGCGCTTGCCGTAGGGATCGCCGCCGAGATGATGGCGAAGGCGAAGTTCCGTCCACGTGTCGGGCATGATCTGCATCAGCCCCATGGCGCCCGCAGGCGAGATCGCCCGGACGTCGCCATGGCTTTCGGCACGCATGACGGCGCGTATCCAGGTCTTTGGAATGTCGAAACGCCGCGACGCCTCGGCGATGATAGCAGCGTAGGGGTCGCCTGCCGCCGTCCGTTCGATCGGCGCATTTTGCGCGACTGTAGCGGGCGGCAAGGCGGCGACCGAAAGAAAACCGGAAAGGAGAAAGCGGGCGACCTTGGGAAGGCCGGCGGTGGAGCGACGGTGAGTGAGCGGCATGGCGTCACTCCCGCTCGCCGCGCTTGGGTGGACGGTTCCAGTGCAGCGACCACGACGCATCGTCGGCATCGGATTGGAACAGGTGGGCCCGGATCGGCTGCGTGAAGATGGGATCGTCGAACAGCAGCGAGACGTATTCGCCGGCCTTCTCTCCGGTACGCTTCCAGCCCGCACCAACCTCCGGACCGTCGCCGTCCCCGAGATGAACGCGATAATCCGGCGCATTCTCGGCGTCCGACGGCTCGGCCGGAACCACGGCGACCTGCACGTCAAGGCTGAGCGTGCGGAGGTGGCCTGAGTATCCGGACTTCGTGCGGGTGAACTCCCCGATCTGTGGCATTTCGTACTCCTTTCTGCGGCGGTCATTGACGGTTCAGGCGTGTTCAGTGGGTTGGAGCGCGCCACTCGTACCGCCCTGTCCCGTCCTCATCGGTCCAGAGTGGCGACGCGCGGCCGATGATCGAACTGTTCTCAATCGGCCCGAAGTAGCGGCCGTCGAGGCTGTCGCGAACGTCCCAGTTCATGAGGAAGAGTTCGTTGCTGGCGATGCGGCGGCAGCCCTGCCAGACCGGCAGCGGTCGGCCGAGCCGGTCGCGTTCGAGCGCCTTACCCATCGCGATGCCATCGACGGTGATACTCACGCCGTCGCGACAGACTTCCTGTCCGGGAAGGCCCACGACCCGCTTCATCAGTGGCACACCGCGTGGCAGATAGCCGCCGTCGGCGAGGAAGCTCGCCAGCGGCTCCGGTGTGTCGATGGCGACCAGATCGGTCACCTCGATCCGTCCGGCTGGCTGTATGCTGTAGAGACCGATCGGCGCGCTGGCTGACGCGTTCCAGATCAGTTTCGGCGGGACATGAATGAAGGACAATCCGCCGATCGCCAGCACGGCGAAGTAGGTCGTCATGACGTAGCCGAACCGCGTCATGGTTCGGCCCTGCGGCGCTGGAGCCAGGCGTGATGACGCTCGCGGGTGTAGGGGCGTGGCTCGTGGCCGGCGTTGAGACGGTTGTGGACGTGTCGCCAATGGTCGGGCGCGACATCGACGGGGTCGATGCCGAGCGCCTCAATGGCGTCGATGGCCTGCAGCACGCGCTCGACCTTCGGCCAACGGTCGACTTTCAGAAGGATGTCGCCGCCTGGTCTGACGAAGGGCAGCGTCTGGAACGGTTCGCCGTCACGAACCGTGCGCAGGATGTCGATGCGCGAGATGATCGTGCCGAAGTCATTCGCGGCCCAGCGGACGAAGGCGAAGGTCGTGTTGGGCGCAAACCCGACGACGCGGTGGCGCTGGTCGAGAACCTGCTCGTGAATCTTGCGACCGAACCTGATCCAGTGCTCGATCCGCTTCTCGATCCAGGTCAGCTCAACGAGGGTTGTGGATGGTGTGGCAACGTCGGACTGTCGGCCGCCGCGCATACGAGGCGTCTGGTTTCGGGTCACGGAGTGTCTCCTTGGCTCTCGGGAAATTCGCGGGCGAGCAGGTCGCGCAGCATGTCGGCGACGGTCTGGCCGCGCTGGAAGGCGACGATCTTGATACGACCGCGCAGCTCAGGTGTGACGTCGATCGTCAGCCGGGCGGTGAAAGCGGAGCCGTCACTGCTTCGACCCGGCGGCGCTATCCCGGATTCCTTGATCCAGTCCTCGGCGGTGCCGGGACGGGCCGTGAAGCCGCGCTTCGGGGATCGCCCATTCATGGCGCGATCCTTCCGATCTCGGCGGCGAAGGCCGCAATCTCGCGTGAAGACGGGCTATCCTCATCTGTCTCAAAGACGAGGCGACCCGATTGCGCGGAATCGGCAAATGCGACGCGTTGGCCAATGGTCGCGGCGAGCACGGGCGGATCGTGATCGGCCAACGTCTCGGCTGTTTCGCGAGCGATGACGGTGCGCGTGCCGAAGCGATTAAGCACGAAGCGCGCAGCAAGTTCGGGGCGGTAGATCCGTGCCTCACGGATCAACGCCAGCATCTCGGCTGACGCCCAGCCGTCGAACGGCGATGGCTGAACCGGGACAAGCGCAAGATCGGCCGCGAGCAGCGCCGAGCGCATCAGCGCGGCGACACGGGGCGGCCCATCGATGACGATATGATCGGCACCACGGGCCAGTTCGGGCGCCTCGCGATGCAGTGTATCGCGCGCCAACCCGACAACCCCGAACAGCCTTGGCAGACCTTCCCGGGCGCGCTGCTGCGACCAATCGAGAGCCGAGCCCTGCGGGTCGGCATCGATCAGCGTGATACGCTTTCCCGTCCTGGCCCATTGCCCGGCGAGATGCAGCGCCAGCGTCGTCTTGCCGACACCGCCTTTCTGATTGAGGAGCGCTACGATCATTTTGCCCCTCGCGGCTTAGGTTCGAGGGGAAGTTCAGGTGTCGGAACACCGGATTTACTGAAAGACGTATGCGGGAAGATCGGGGGCTGAAACGTCTGTGTTTCGTCGCGATTGCCGTCGTCGGCAGAGCTTTTGACGATGCCGCGCGCGGCATAAGAGTTAGATTCTGTGTTAGATTCTAAGTTAGGTGCGCGAGTTTCGCTTGCTGTGCAGTGCGTTAACCCCTGTTTGGGTTCCCGATAGCACGAGCCTCGGGTTCCCGATGGCACGATAGTGTGGGTTCCTGATAGCACGAGGCCGTCCACAGGCTTTCCTTGAGGAGACGGCTCGAAGGAGAGCAGCACCCGGCCGCTAGTTTCGACCTCGATGAACAGCGTGTACCCGGGCAGCGGCTGGCGGCGGACGATATCGCGCAGTTCGAAGGCAAATCGCTTAAAGGGTGAGAGGCTACCGGACTTCAGGTAGAGATGGCGGAAGTCGAAGCGCCAGCCGGCGCGCTGTCGGCCGCCATGCTTGCGCACGAGCCGATAGAGCCAGCGGTCAAGCCCGCCCGTCAGCGAAAAGTAATCGCGGTCGATGGTGAGAACGAGGGCATCGTCGAGGATCGCCTGGTAGAACCAGTCGGGAACGATCAGCTCAATGCCGGCAGGACGACCGTGATGATCGGTGCGCTCGACCCATTCGTTGATCCAGGAGAAGCGGTGCCGGCGGCCCTGCGCGGGCTGGCGGATTGTCGTCGCCACTGTTGTCGATTGCAGGCGATCAAGTGCCGCCTTGAGACGCTGGTAGTCGCGAGCGCCGACGCCGCGTCCGATGAAGGTGAGAATTTCGTAGGGCGTCGCCGCCATGAGGCGCGACGTGCGCAGTCCCGCGTCGCGCGCCTCGACGATCTGGCTCGCGGCCCAGATCAGGATATCCGCATCCCAGATGGTCGCCATGCCGTGCTCGGCCACGGCCTCGACGCGAATGACGACGTCCGCGGCGGAGAAGTCAATGGGCTGCGTCCGATGGGATTTGGAGAGGCTGAAGAACGGATATGCCATGAGATCCTGCGTGTCTCGGGGTGCGAGATCGCCGCCGCGCGCACGGAACAGTTCGAGCTGTCCGCGTTCAGACTGAGGGCGACCGCGCACCAGCATTGAGGGAACCGACGCGACGGTCAGCGGGCGTGGCGGCCGGCAACGACCGGCGTCACGGCCTCATGGCGCTTTGCGGGGAGGACGGCGCCGCGAGGATCGGAGGTCGAGGTGACGGCGCCCCTGTCGGCCCAGGCCTGCAGGTCGTCGATCGCGTAGACCACGCGACCTCCGAGCTTGCGATAGGAGGGGCCGGTCCCGTAGGTCCGGTGTTTCTCCAGGGTGCGGCCGGACAGACCCAGGAATCGGGCCGCTTCGGGAGTACGCAGAAAGCGTGGTGGCAAGCCGGAGAGGTTGGCGGACATGATCGGGCCTCCGAGAGGTTCGTTGAGGCCGCTGGCGATCAGCGGCGGACGAAGGCCACGGTGGCGGAGAGGCGCCGCGAGGGGGATGGCGAAGAAGGGCAAGCTAAATTCGCACCCCGCCGGGGCGCGAAGCGTATCAGGACTTGCGGCGATGGCGCAGAAGCTTGCGATAGCCGCCGGCGATCATGGCGCGGCCGTCCTTGACGAGGTCTATGGTGCTGTCTCGAAGCGCCGAGGTCTTCCAGGAATCTGCTGCGACGCGCGGCGCGCCGTAGATGACGTTTGCGATCTCGCGGTAGCTCGCGCCGCTCATGCTGCCGTCGACTGCCTGCAGCATGTGGCGCAGCCTTCGTCGCTGCTGAGCCGTCAGGCGGGTATCGGGGAAAACGCGACGGCTATGCAGCGCCCGCCAGAGCCGTGTGATGGCGTCGATGCGATCGAGGCCGTCGGCGTCAAGCGGAACAAGGGCCGCAAGCGGCTGATCGGGCCGAGCATCGCCGAGCACCAGTAGGCGGATGGCGGCGGCACCCTCGCCGTACACAGTGCTCAGCCCCTCCGGGCCGAGCTGCGCGTTGCGCGGATCAAGTTCAGGTGGCGCAACGCTGTCCAAGCCCGGCAATGCCGGGATCGCTGTGAGCATGACTGTGCCCGGATCGGTTTCCGGCGCCCAGAACACCACCGTCTCAATGGCACTGAAAGTTGGGTGGACAGGGAAATCGCAGCCCCCAGCGCATTCGCACCATGTTCGTCAGGCGCTCACGGTCCGCGTCGGGATGTTCGACTTCAGCGTAATCGCGCTGATAGTCGGCATTGCGGCGCAGCCATTCCCAGGCGAGGTCGGCGGCGACGAGGTCGTCCAGGTAGTCGTACGTCGACGAGGATCGCCACTGTGATGTGTCCGGCCGCATCAGTGTCCTCCAAGCGTGCATGTCTCGTACATGCTGGGAGCGACACGATTGCCGGATCGAAAGACCTCGGGAAGCCCTCGCGTGGACAACGCGCGATGCGGGCGCTGCATCGCGGTCGAGTTAGTGACGGCTCTCGCGAACAAGCTTGCGGTAGCCATGCTCTGTCATCCAGCGTGCGCGGGCAAGATGGGTGTCGTAGACGCGGCGGGCTCGTTCGGGTTCGAGGTCAGCATCTAAACCAAAGAGGATCGAGACCGCCTCGTGCCAGTCGGCACCGTCCGCCGCCGCGTCAAGCAGGCGAATATATAGCGTCATGTGCTCGCGATCGTACCTGGTGATCTCTTGGCTCTCTGGTGGCTGGTCCAGAAACGCTTCTTGTGTCACGCCGATCTCCCACAGCCAGTCATCGCAGCGTCTGCATCATTGTTAGCAGTATCGGCTGGCAGGTGAATGCGCGAGTGCACGAAGGCATCAGGTGATGCGCGCGGCGCATCGCCGCGCCGGTCCGTGAGAGACTAGGACGAACTGGGGGAATCGATCTTCGCACGAACAAGCATCACTCCTTCCCCTTGGTCGGAGGACAGAAAGACGATACCGCTGCTCTCAAGGATCCGGCGCACCTGATCGCGCGTTGTCTCGTACACCTTGAAGTCGTTCGCGGACTCAAGGCGCTTCAACGCGGTCAGCGATACCAGGGCCTTCTCAGCGAGCGTCTCCTGCGTCCAACCAAGCAACGCGCGCGCGGCCCGCGTCTGTCGGGCGGTGATCATGCATGACCACCTCCTACAGACCTAAATGCGCACGCCAGAACTACGACTAAAATAGTCGTTCTTTGGTGATATGGCGAGAGAAAAGTGCCGCGCGGAGCTGGCTTTGGGCAATTAAGCCCGAACTGATTCGGTCGCCCGAAAAGGCTGGCCCCGCCCGGTGTGTCCGGGCGGGGCATTGTTCAGGCGGCCTACTCGCCGTTACGGCGGCTGGGGCGGGACCAGATGAGGCTGAAGCCTTCACCTTCTTCGTCGTCGAAGAGGTTGGCATAGATTGGGGCGTTGAAGCTCGGGTCGTCCAGCTTCAGGCCGAGGTAGTCGCGGCCCTCGTTTGAGGTCTTGGACCAGGCGGCGCCGATCTCGGCGCGGCCGACGAAGACACGGTGGCTGGGAGCGTTCTCGCCGACCTGACGCGTCTCGGGGACGATGCGGACGTTCTTGGTCTGAAGGCTCAGGGTGACGATTTCGCCGGTGAATTCGTTGCCGGACTTTTTGAAGGTGCCGATGGTCGCCATGGTAGTTCTCCTTGATCTCTGCTCGAGCCCGCACCATTGCGGCCTCGATGGCGATCGGCAGGCCGGAGGCGATCGACGCGGCATCGCTTGCGACCGCAGCGTCAGCGGAGGATGGCAGCCAGGCGACTTTGTTGTCTCGCGAGGAATGACGGCACAGCCGGCAGGGGAAGAAAGTCGATCGGCGCCATTGCCGCATAGGCGGTCGAGGCATAGCCGACCTTCGGTCAGATCAGGCCATTGATGAGGCCGTTTTGGAGCGGTCGACCTGCAAGAGGACCTCAAGCGAGAACATGGCGACCAACGTTCACTTCGAATAGCCGGCGTTGCTCTACGGCGCTCAGCCCGCCTTTCGACCATATCCGCGATGTCACCGGAATGAGCCTCCCAGGGAGAAGAACGCCGTTGCATCTGTGATCGACGGCCGCTTGAGGTCGTCATAGCGGTCAAAGCCAGACGGGGTACTGCTCGAATCTGTGCCGTGCGGGTGGGAACCCCTTGGGCTTGAAAGCTCTGTCCGTGACCCTGACGCAGCGAGGAGCGGCTTGGTCGTGATCCTCGCTGTCCTGGCCCTCAATCTCTGGACAGCGCCTAGCCGCGAGCGGCCCCTCGCATGGGTGGCTCGGGCGGTGCCATCGCCAGCAACCGAACCCAAGCGGCAATGCCGACGGCGATCGCGCCGACGATCGAGAACACGATTTGCCAGCCCACGGACGGCACAGCGAGCGTCGCAAGACCAAGTGTCGCGTGATAGCCGGCGACCGATGCTGGTGCGGCAAAGAGGAGAGCGACCGCAAGACGAGCCCAGACCGGGCGCACGAATGTGAAGGTGAATTGGCCGACCGCGAGCGTGGCGCCGGCAGCTGCGATGCCGACGATGAACGCGCCGATCGGACCGGCCCCGGTGCCGTAGGCCCACATTCCGGCAGTCACGCCTACGAAGAACGGAAGCGCGTAGACAGCGAGCGTGAACAGGAGCCAGCAAAGGAATCCGATGCCGGCGATGCAAATAAGGATACCGAGGAAGATCATGGTGGTGGTCTCCGTGAGATAAAGTCTGACGGTCGCGCCTCCACCACCACCACGGCGCGGTTTGAAGTATAGCCGAAGATGAGCGGCGGCGGGAGCGGAAATCCGGCGGGACTTCCGCTCCTGCGGCAAGGCCGCTCCCGGTCAGGGAGCGAAAGGATCGATTTCGTGGACGATGGCGACGGTATCGCCGTCGTATTCGCTGGCGGGCATGACGCCGAGGCTGCCGTCGCCGGCCTGAAAGATGATGATGGTGACCATGAGGGTTGCGGCGAGGCTGAAGGCGAAGGCGTGAGCGTCGTTGAGTGACATTGTTCCGGCTCCTGTCTTGGAGGCGGGAGACCATCCCCCGCGCGACAGGCGCCCGAGTGTCCAGTCCATGGCCGCAATCACCGCTGGGGCGAAGCCTCAAGGCCGCACGCTCGCGTAGCGGACCTTTTACGGGTTGATGGCGTCAGGCCATGGGCCGGACCAAGGATCAGCGCTATTTGGAAGCGGGGGTGGTGTTCACTTGCCCAGGAGTCGTTGTCACGAGCCCTGAAGGCCCATTGCCCCTTCTGCAATCGGCGCAGGGTATGGTCGGTCAGATCGTTCTGGAGGATTGGTGTCATGGCAGAATTCAAGGATCGCGATCTGCATTTAGTGAAGAAGGCGTTGGCCATCGCAGTGCTGGCGATCGCGCGACAGCCGGGGCCGTTTCAGTCAGCATCGGATCAAAGCGACATGAAAGCGCTGCTAGACCAGTTGATCGAGGGCGATGTCGAAATGGAGCACTACTCGCGTGCCGCCCGGATCGCGGTGACGGGCAAACCTGACTGAAAGCCGGTTTTCATTGGAAATGGCGATACGGCTTTACGGAAATACAGCGGCGCTCACGCGCCGTCCTTCTCGCGGAAGTCGTGGGACTTGATGCCGAGCTTCCTCGCCTTGTCTGCAAGGTTGTCCTGGATGCCGGTGCCTGGAAAGACGATGACGCCGATCGGCAGGATGTCCAGCATCGCATCGTTGCGTTTGAACGGTGCGGCCCGGCCATGCTTGTCCCAGTCAGGAGCGAAGCCGACCTGTGGGACCTTGCGATTGTCGGCCCATTTGGCGGCGATCAGTTCAGCGCCCTTTGGCGACTTGCCGTGGATCAGCACCATGTCGGGGTGCTTGGCGTGGACCTTGTCGAGAACGTCCCAGATGAGCTGGTGATCGTTGAAGTCGAGCCCGCCGGTCAGGGCGATCTTCGGGCCAGTTGGAAGCATCACCTCGGTGTCGGCCTTGCGACGTGCGGCGAGAAAGTCGCGGCTATCGATCATCGCCGAGGTGAGGTGCCGATGGTTGACCATCGATCCGGTGCGCGGTCGCCACGCCGATCCGGTGTGTTGCTCGTAGTGGTCGGCGGCCTGGTCGCGCATCAGCTCGAAAGCGTCGCGCCGTTCGATCATGGTCTGGCCTTGCGCTGTGAGGTTTTCTAGTTCGACCGCCTTGATCTCGGTGCCGTCTTGTTCGCGCTGCAGCCGGCGCTGCGCCTGCTCGTTGTCGTCCAGTTGCCGCTTGATCCGCATCACGGCGCGGTGGAAGACGTTGGCGAAGGACCAGAGCAGGTCGTCGAGGTCGGGTTCGAGGCGCGTATCGGCCAGGGCGGCGATGAGGGCGTCGAAGATGTCGGCCACGGCTCCGGACGCATGATCGCCATCGGGGAGTGGCCGCGGGTCGGGCTCATCCACAAATGGGCGCCAGCCATAGAGCTGGAGTTCGGTGAGGACGTGGTGGGTCGGGGATGCGGCGTGGTGCGGTTCGGTGTCTTCGTGCTCGCTCATGGGGATGCTCCCGTCGGTCTGACCGCGACCCTCGCGGCCTTCATGGCGACGAAAGCCCCACAGGCGGGACGGCCCGACACCCGCAGCGAAGCGGAGGGCCGGAACGAAGCGGAGGATGGCGGTGGCCGGCTATTTTGCCTCGCGATGGAAAGGCGTCGCACTTGGTCGCTGGCTTTCGCCAGCAATCGCGCGCCGCCGGAAAATAGTCGGCCGCCGGGATTGCCTGGCCGGTCCGCCTGTGGGCCTGATCGCCCTCTCGAAGGCCGGGTCGCGGTTCTCTACCGGCGGATGCGCATCCGTGCGATGACGGCGCCGTGCGCCGCACGCTTCCCCTGCCGGCTCATGCCGCCCGCTTCAGATAGCGGAGCCGGTCCCTGCGCATGAGTTGCTCGGCGATCGAGGCGCGGAGGGTAGCAAGTCCGAAATGGCAAAGGTCTTCATTGAAGTCTTCCATCGCTGGCGACAGGACGATCGTCTCGATCCCGGCCTTCGTTGCCCGCTCGATCAATGTGTCGCGGGCACTGTCACCGGCCGGATCGTTATCGCGGATGACATAAAGTCGGTGCAGGTTCGGCGGGAACAGGATGGCGGCAAGATGAGCCGCCGAAAGAGCTGCCGCCATCGCCATGTGAGGCATGGCGCATCTGAGCGAGAGCGTCGTCTCGATGCCCTCGCCGGCGGCCATCACGCTACCTGGCACGCCGAAGCGGACAGCGTGGCCGAGGAGGTCACCCATGGCCCGCCTTGGGGTATCGATCGGAGCCTTGCCGGTACCGTCCGTCGCGAGCCAGGTGCGATGCGCCCCGGTTAATCGCCCGTCGAAATCGGTGACGGCGGCGATCATCGCCGGCCAGGTCTCGGTCGGTCCATGATCGTCGGGCCGATAGTAGCAGCGTGAATGGAACCGCAATGATCCGGTTCCGTGCAAAGTCGCAATGCCGCGTCCACGCAAATACTTTTCCACGGCGGTGCCCACGATGGGCTTCGACATGGCGAAAAGGCGCCTCGCCGCTTCGGTCGATCCGGTGGGAACTGGAATTGGCGTAGCCTTCGGTGGGTGCGGCTCGGGCCTCGTTTCCGGAAGCGCGAGAAAGGCGCGTGCCTCTTCCGCGACGTCCTTGAATTCCACGAGGCCGAGAGACTCGCGGATCACATCGAGCAGATCGCCGTACTCGCCTGTCGCGGCGTCTGTCCATTTCCCCGGCGGTCCCTTCGGAGACGGCCGCAGGCGGACGAACATTGAGCGTCCGGGCACGTTTCGGACATTGCCGACGCTCCAATAGTTCCCCTGGCGTCGCCCGCTGGGAAGATAGTATCGGCATGCCGCCTCCGCCTGGTCGGCGAGGCGACGCGCCAGTTCATGCGCTGGTTCTCGCATGATGACCTCCTGCAAAGAAAAAGGCCCGCCGTTAGCGGCGAGCCAGTGTAAGGGTCATGGGAGGCTATTCGGCCGCGATGGTCATTGCCGCGACATCGTCATCATCGGCGACTCCATCATCTTCGGCCACAGCCGTTTCGCCCTCTGCGCCCGCCGTTTCTTCGACGTCAGGGTCGGAAGGCGCCACGGCGAGCTCTGTTGTCTGGCCCGGGGTGCGGAGCGGCTCGGGTAGCCAGCCGGTATCTGCGAGCATGGTCTCGGCTTCCGTCGCCATGTCGCCCTTCTTGAGGTGGGCGATCCGATCAGCGGCACGCTGGCCCTTCGCCTCGCCAACCGCCTGCAGGATGCGAGCCTTGGTCACCCGGCCGAGGAAGGTATCCACCGTCGGCTTCCAGCGCGGGGTCATATCGAGGTCGACGGCGTCGGCCAATTGATCGGCATGGGCGAGTGCTCGTGGCCGCCGATTCCAGGTCTCGTAGACCGCGTTGACCGACAGGCTGACGACATGGGCGAACAGCGCCGCCCGGCTGTCGCTGTCCCAATCGCCCAGAGCGCCCCAGAGGTCGGCGGAGTCCTTCGGCAGTGCCTTGGCCCAGCGTTCGTGCCGTGCGCGGATCGCCTCGGCCGAAGCGCTGTCGTTCAACCCCGGCGCCTGGGTACCAAAGCTGACGGTTTTCAGCTCCAGTTCGAGACAGCTATCCGAGCCATAGTGATAGAAGACCTTGAGCGTCAGGGCATGCAACGCCGCACGGAAGGCGGCATCCGGATGTTCGCCCAAGGCGTGCCGAAGTCCGAGCGTCCGATGCGCCGTCAACTCCGTCACCAGGCGGTCGGAGATGGGCGAAAGGCCCTCGTCCTCCTCAGGCTCCGTTGTGACTTCAATATTGGTATCGTCAGCGTCGTCGGCATCGCCACCGGTCGGCGCTTCTTCGCCCGCGACATCGTCATCGGACGCATCAGATTCCGACCCGACCGAAACCTCATCCTCGGACCGGACATAACCCCGCTCCACGCGCAGGCGACCGTCGCCAGCGATGCTGACAAAGGCGCCGGCGCGGGCGATTTCCCCGGGATCGAAGGAAAGCGGTCGTTCGTCGAACGCCTCCAGCGCGGTCTCGAGTTCGCCGAGCCGCTCGTCGACCTCGTCCGGCAGTTCGTCGGCGCCCTCGTGCTCCACGACTAGGCGGTCGAACTCAGCCTTGAGGGCGTCGCGCGTGGCTTCTTCCTCGAAGGTGAGAGGCATGGGTTCGCCATGCAATCGACGCAGGCCATAGGTGTGGCCATAGGCGAAGTCGGGCGCCACCTCGGTCCACTTCCAGCCTTCGGCAGCGATGGCCTCGGATTCGGCCTTGAGCTTGCTGGCCACCATCTGGTCGATCAGCGGGACATGCTGCAGCCAGCCGCCATCATCACCCTCAAAGAGGTCGCGCAGCACCGTGCCGCCGGCCTCGACATAGGCGTCGATGCCAATGAACTGCGCCCGCTTATCGGAGGCGCGGACAGCTCCTTCGGTGAGCATGCGCCGGATCGCGTGGGCCGACTTGTCGTAGGAGGTCTTCAGGCGCTCGAAAACCTGCTCCTGGCGCTCGTGGTCGCCCGAGACGGTGAAGGCCTCGAGTTGGGCGAGCGTCATGCCGTCCTCGGCATAGACATCGAGCAGTACCGGAGAGACCGAAGCGAGCTTCAGGCGCTGCTTGACCACGTTGACCGAGACGAAGAACGTTGCGGCGATCTCCTCCTCGGACTGACCTTTTTCGCGGAGTGTGAGGAACGCGCGGAACTGGTCGAGCGGATGCAGCGGCGCGCGCTGTACGTTCTCGGCAAGCGAGTCCTCTTCGGCGATGCCGCCCTCGCGGACGACACATGGGACCGGCGCGGCCTTGGCCAGCCGCCTCTGCTTAACGAGCAGTTCGAGTGCCCGGAAACGTCTGCCGCCGGCGGGGACCTCGAACATGCCGGTCTCAGCGCCAGCTTCGTCGACGACGGGCCGAACGGTGAGACCCTGCAGGATGCCGCGGCGGGCGATATCCTCGGCCAGTTCTTCGATCGAGACCCCGGCCTTGATGCGCCGAACGTTCGATTGGCTGAGCACGAGCTGAGTGAAAGGAATGTCCCGCGAGGGGGACAGAACGATGGTAGGCTTCTTCTTGGTGGTAGCCATGGGGATTTACTCCGTGACGGGCCGCCGAGAGCCTCTCTCTCGACCTCCAACCCGTCACGAAAATCGGCGCCGCCCTCTCACTCTGAGGACGGCGCCGCACACTCGGCAATCCGGAAAGGCGCACAGCCGGAGACACGGAAATCCGAATCGCCGGCTTTGCGGGAATTCAGGCTGCGTGGTCGAGCAGCTTCTTGGCCCTAGCCTCCAGGTCGAGCCAGGCGTCCTGATGCGGCTTGTCGCGAGCCACGGCGGTGATGCCCTGGACGAAGTCGAAGACGCTTTCGGGCTTGTGACGCTCTTCGGTGAGCACGATCTCGATGATCTTCGCTGTCTCGGCCTTTGAAAATCCGCGCTTGCGCAGAAACTCCGTTCGATCGTCATCGGTGCGGGCGACGATTTTCTCCCGCGCAGCCCGGATGGCGTTGACGAAGGGCATGGGCGAGGAGTTGGCGAAGCGGGTCAGCGCAGGCGCGGCCTGGTGCGCAAACCGCGAGGCAGCGTATTTGGAGTGCCGGATGGTGATCTCCTCGAAATCCTCGACGCCCCAGAGGTTGCGGTTCTGGCACACGGCGCGGAGGTAGAGGCTGGCTATGCCGAGCGTCTTCGCTCCGACCTCAGAATTCCAGCAGTAGAAGCCCCGGAAATAGAGGTCGGGCGAGCCATCCGGCAGCCTGCCTGCCTCGATCGGGTTGAGGTCGTCGACCAGGAAGAGGAACACGTCGCGATCCGAAGCATAGAGCGTGGTGGTATCCGAGGTGATGTCGACACGGGGATTGTAGATGCCGGTCGACCAGTCGAGTACGCCGGGGATCTTCCAACGCGTATCGCCGGTGCCATTGCCGGCGATCTTCTGAACGGCCGCAACCAGTTCATGATCATAGATGCGCCCATAGTCCGGGCCGGTGACGGCGCGGAGTTCGACGCGCCCGTTCTCGACCTCGAGCGTCTTGACCTGCTCGGCGCGGTGCGCGGTCAGGCCATATTGCAGGTTGATGCCGGCGAGCGGTGCCGGAAGTTGGCGCAGGTAGGTCGCCGGGGCGCCCACGATGCCGGCGAGTTGACCAAAGCTCCAATGCGTCGGGACGACCGGCTTGTCGGCACCCGGAAGCACGAGGGCAAGCCGCTCGGCATCGTCGCGGCTGGCTTCCACCCGGATGGCGGCGCTCTCGACGGTACGGGTCCGGCTGCGCTCGGACCTCCCCTGAACACAAGCCATCAACGCGGACAGCGAGAGGTAGCGCTCATCAGCCGGACGGTTGAACCACTCCGAGGAAACACGACCGATGCGCTCGCCGCGGCTCGCATCCACCTTGTAGCCGCCGGGTGCGCCGCGGCCGGCATCGATAGTCACTGAATTGTTCATGGGAGTTCTCCATGACGGGCGCCGGAAGCCTCTCTCCCAGCCCATACCCGTCATGGCCCTCCAAAACCGCCCTCTCACTCTCCCGGCGCGCAAAGCCTGTACCGAGGAAGGGGGCGCCGGACCGGGTCAGGGATGGAAGCCCGAAGGGTGAAGACCCGCAGAGCGGGGCTTCAGCGCTGGCCGAGAGCCCGGCCCAAAGGGACGCCCATCTCGAACTCATTTGCATTTCGCGATAGAGTGCCCGGCATGTGCAACGCTTACGAACAGCATGTGAAATGGGTCGAATACGTCCAGATGATGCAGGCCCTCGAGCTTGGCATCCCGACGCAACAGACCGAACTCGATTTGCCGGAAAGCGACGATATCCGGATCAATGACATGGCGCCGGTGATGCGCGCTGCCGGCAACGGCATTGAGCTGGTACCGATGAATTTCAGCTTCCCGCCATCCAATCCGAAGGGTGGCCCAGTCTTCAACTACCGCTCTGACGGCCGGCATTTCGACAAGAGCAATCGATGCCTGATCCCTGCATCGGCCTTCTTCGAATTCACGGGTAAGAAATACCCGAAAGCAAAACATCGGTTCACGCTGAACGATGCGCCATTCATGGCGATCGCCGGCATATGGCCCGAAGGCGCAGATGGCTCCAGCTCGGCCTTCGCCATGCTGACCACCGAACCTGGTCCCGATATTGTTGCTTATCATGACCGCCAGGTGGTGGTTCTGCGTCCCACCGACTGGGCGCACTGGATCTACCTGACGAAGACAGAAGCCGAACTGCTGCGCCCCCCACCGGAGGGCTCACTCGCGGTTGAAACCGTTCGACAGGGATCGGACTAGGGCGGCGTGGCCAGGCCAAACGGCCGGAATGGGGCTCATTCCACCGCCAGCTTTCGACCCCTTCTAAGACGTTCGTTCGTGTCTCTGGCGAGCCCTGAAGCGGACGATAGACCTGTTCTCAGGGATAGCGGCTGAGCGCCATTGCTTCGACACGTTTTATCCAGGCGTCCTTGCAGTCGGAATAGGCGTGGCTGTCTTCGGGATGCAGCGCAGCGCATCGCCGCTTCTCTCGCTCGTACTCCTCTGCAATGCTAGGCGAACTGCGCAGAAGGTCGCGAAAGGCAAGGTGTCTGCGGATGGCGGGGTCGCCGCCCACGAAGCAGTGAATTTGAACGACACGCTCGCCCGTTACCTGGTCGTGTAGGGTGCAATAGCGTCGTCCTTCCATGCCGTAGGCGCCATGCCATTCATAGCCAAGGGCTTCAATGGCTGCCCGTTCGGCATCCAGCGCCGCCAGGTTCGAAACGACGGGCATCAGGTCAAGGACAGGCTTGGCGGCAATGCCGGGGATGGAGGTTGAGCCGATGTGGTGGACCTGAAGGATCGAAGCCGCCTGCTGTTGCAGCCGATCTGCTTCGCTGGCCGCACGGGTGGCCCAGCTTGCATTATGGGGTGCCAGGCGAACGGGGATCGGTGGGGCAAACTCTGACTCCTCATGAATTGCGGACCCGTCTGCGAACGTCCGGTCCATTCAATTTCTGCCAGAAAGCGGACCGACTGCAAACCACCCATCTCAGCCAGCGCTTTTACATTTACGGCTGGCTGGACGATGCGAGCACTATCGAAAGTCTCTGGTCTTCACCTTGATCGGCTCAACGTGCAGCGTTGGATCGACGAGGTCCCGTGGCCGCAGACCCTTCGGCAAGCTTCGCGGATCGATTCCAGCCCCACCATGATGGGCTTCGTCGCCTCGCCCATGCGGGAGTGGAAACGGCGTGTCGCGGTTGCCGACACTGGCGAGTTCACCCGAAAGGTCGGTGAGCCGGTTGGCGACGAGATGCACAACTTCGCCCTCGCGCTGAATCTTACCGCGGACAGCGAGCATCGAAGACGAGAGCAGCACACGGCGGAACTTTTCAAAGACCTTGACCCAGACCACGACATTGGCAGAGCCGGTTTCGTCTTCCATGGTCAGGAACATCACGCCCTTGGCTGATCCGGGCCGTTGGCGAACGAGGACGAGGCCGGCCGCCTCCAGCCAGCGACCATCGCGCGCCTGCATTGCGTCGCGGCAGGTGACGATGCGGCGGCGGGCAAGATCGGCGCGCAGGAAGGACAGCGGGTGGTTTCGCAAGGTCAGGCCCACATGACCGTAGTCCTCGACCACTTCCCGGCCAGCCGTCATCGGCCGCAGTGTCAAAGCCGGCTCATGGATTTCCGATACGGTCTGCTGTTCCCGAGCCGAGGCCGCCGCAAAGAGTGGCAGGGGTTCGTCACGGAGCCCCTTGAGCGCCCATAGTGCCTCGCGGCGCGCGAGACCGAGGCTGAAGCGGAAGGCATCGGCCTCGGCGAGTTGGACCAGAGATGCCGACGGCACCCCGGCGCGCTGCCAAAGATCGTCGATGGAGGCGAAGGGCTCGTCGGCACGGGCCGCAACGATCGCGGCGGCGTCGGCATTCGCCAGCCCTTTGACCAGGCGCAGGCCGAGGCGGACGGCGAAGCGTCCATCCTCGCCAATCGGCTCCAGCGTGCAGTCCCATCGGCTCGCATTGATGCAGACGGGCCGGATTTCGACGTCATGGGCCTGGGCATCCCGCACGATCTGGGCCGGCAGGTAGAAGCCCATTGGCTGGGAATTGAGCAGTGCGCAGCAGAAGACATCCGGATGGTGGCATTTCATCCAGCTCGACGCGTAAGCGATAAGCGCAAAGCTGGCGGCGTGGGACTCGGGGAAGCCGTAGCTGCCGAAACCTTCGAGCTGCTTGAAGGTGGTCGCCGCGAATTCCGGCGTATAGCCATTGGCGATCATGCCGCCGATCAGCTTGTCGCGGAACTTGCTGACGCCACCCGTGTGCTTGAACGTCGCCATGGCACGACGCAACTGGTCGGCCTCGCCGGCACTGAAGCCGGCGCAGACCATGGCGACCTGCATCGCCTGCTCCTGAAACAGCGGTACACCCAGTGTCTTGCCGAGCACGCGCTCGAGTTCGGGGGTCGGGAACTCGACCGGCTCCTTGCCCTCCCGGCGGCGAAGATAGGGGTGGACCATGTCGCCCTGGATCGGGCCGGGGCGCACGATGGCGACCTCGACGACGAGGTCATAGAACGTGCGCGGCTTGATGCGGGGCAGCATCGACATCTGGGCGCGGCTCTCGATCTGGAAGACCCCGATCGTGTCCGCCTTGCGGATCATGGCGTACGTCGCCGGGTCTTCGGCGGGGATGGTGGCCAGGTCGAGGGTCATGCGCTTGTGCTCGGCCAAGAGGTCGAAGCTGCGTTTCATGCAGGTGAGCATCCCGAGCGCCAGGACGTCGACCTTCATGAATTTGAGAGTGTCGATGTCATCCTTGTCCCACTCGATGACCTGACGGTCGACCATGCGGGCGGGCTCGATCGGCACTAGGTCGTCGAGCCGGTCATTGGTGAGAACGAAGCCGCCCGGATGCTGCGATAGATGCCGTGGCGTACCCTCAAGCTGCTGCGCGAGTTCGAGCGTCAGCCGCAGCCGGCGATCGGCGAGGTTGAGATTGAGATCTTGGGCGCTCTTCTCGTCGATGCCCTCGTCGTGCCCCCAGACCTGCGAGGAGAGCAGCTTGGTGAGGTCCTCGGGCAGGCCGAGAGCCTTGCCGATATCGCGGACAGCGCCCTTGGTGTGATAGCGCACCACCGTCGAGCACAGCGCGCTGTGGTCGCGGCCGTAGGTCTCGTAAACCCACTGCATGACGATTTCGCGCCGCTCGTGCTCGAAGTCGACATCGATATCCGGGGGCTCGTTGCGCTCCTGCGACACAAAGCGCTCGAAGAGGAGATTATTGCGCTCGGGATCGATGCTGGTGATGCCCAGCACGTAGCAGACCGCTGAGTTGGCAGCCGAGCCTCGGCCCTGGCAGAGAATGTCCTTGCTGCGCGCGAACTGCACGATGGCGTTCACGGTCAGGAAGTAGGGGGCGTATTGTAGGATCTCGATCAGGCGCAGTTCGTGCTTGATGAGCGCCACGACTTTGTCAGGCACACCCTCGGGATAGCGCCGCCCCGCACCGTCCCAGGTGAGCTGTTCCAAAGCCTGCTGCGCCGTCAGTCCCGGCAGCATCTTCTCTTCGGGGTATTGGTAGGCGAGTTCGTCGAGCGAGAAGCGGCATTGCCGGGCAATCTCGAGCGTGCGCGCGAGGGCTTCCGGATAGCGCGAAAACAGCCGCACCATCTCCTCCGGCGGCTTGAGATAGCGGTCGGCGTGGCGCTCGCGCCGGAATCCCAGCTCGTCGATCGTGATGTTGTGACGAATGGCGGTCACCACGTCCTGGAGGATGCGCCGGCCGGGTTCGTGAAACAGAATGTCGTTCGTCACCACCGTCGGGACCCGCATTCGGGTGGCGAGGTTGGAGAGTTCATGCAGCCGGACCTGATCATTTGGCCGGCGGCGCAGGGTCAGCGCCAAATAGGCACGATCGCCAAAGGCCTCGCGCAACCGGCGCAATTGCAGGGCGCAGGTGTCATCGGCATGGTCGGGAACGAGAATGGCGATCAGACCCTCGCTATAGGCGGCCAAGTCGCTCCATTCGAGCCGACATTGCGCCTTGCCGCCACGCTTCTTGCCCAGTGTCAGCAGCCGGCACAGCCGGGAATAGGCGGCGCGGTCGGTCGGATAGACCAGCACCGCCATGCCGTCGACCAGATCGAGTCGGCAGCCGACGATGAGCCAAACGCCGGTGTCCTTGGCAGCCTGATGGGCCCGCACGATGCCGGCGAGCGAATTGCGGTCGACAACGGCCAAGGCCTCGATGCCGAGTGCGGCCGCCTGGGCGAACAGGTCGTCGCAAGAGCTGGCCCCGCGCAAAAACGAGAAGTGGCTGGTGACCTGCAATTCGGCATAGGGCGGCGTGCTCATGCGAAGACCCCATGCAAGAACCATTTGTGCGAACCGGTCTCGGGATCCTCACCATCACCGGCGCGGTAAATCCAGAAGCGGTCTCCGGACTCGTCCTCCACCTGAAAATAGTCGCGCACGGCGATCAGTTCGGCATCGCGCTGCCACCATTCGCCGAACACGCGCTCAGGACCATCGGCGCGCGTGACGCGACGACGGATGCCGCGCCAACTGAACCAGACCGGCGGATGGTCGGGCAGAAGGGCCATCGTCTCGATGGGTTCGGGGTGGGTCAGCAGACGCGGCGGGCGAGGCCACTCACCGGACCAATTCGTCCCGTCGTCCAGCGCATTCGGCGCGATGCGGCGGACTGAGCGTTCGGGCACGTCACTCTCGACCGGGGCAAAGCGGTAGAGCCGCTGCTCGCCAATACGGTTGGCGAGCACGTCGATGAGATCGGTGATGTCGGGCTCCGGCTCCTCGACCAGTGAGGAGATGATCTGCTTGGCTCCGAAGGGCTCGGCGAGCGTCGCGGCCAGGGTCATCACCTCGATGCCGAAACCGGGATCGACAGTTTCGATCCGGTCGGTCAGGAGGCGGGTCAGACGTTTGATATCGCGCACTGGCACGGCGGTGCCGACGCGAATGGCCTCGATGCAGTTGTCGACGCGATGAAACAGCAGGTCCAATCGGCGGGCGCCGAGCCCCTTGGCCTCAAGCGCCTCGCAGAGCGCTGCCACGAGCTTGCCGGTATAGCGGGCGATGGTCTCGGCGGCGCCGATCGGCTCGCCGAAGGCTCGGCGAACCTCGATGAGTTCGGGAGAGCGGACGGGCTCGAAGGGCTCACTGCGCCGCCCCAACGCCTGATCGAGGCGACGGCCGAGTTCGGGCCCCAATCGCAAGGTGAGAGAGGCGCGCGGCGCCGCCTCGACATCGCCCACCCGCTCGAAGCCGAGAGTGAGCAGGCCTTCGACTATATCGTGGGGAAGTCGCAGGGCGCCGATCGGAAGACCGCGGATAATTGCCGGGGCCTGCCCCACTGGCGCGACGAAGGTCGGCCGGGCGAGGAAGCGTGCGCAGGCATGAGCGGCGCCCCACGTATCGGCGACAGCGGCGCGCGCCTCGATACCGGAGGAAGCCATGCGCGAGACCAGTCCCTCTAGCATGGCGTCCTCACCGCCATGCAGATGGTCGGCGCCTGTGGTGTCGATGATGAGACCGTCGGGCGGATCGGCGGCGACGATCGGGGCATAACGCAGTGACCAGAGCGCCATTCTATCGAGGGCCGCGGCATCGGCCGCAGCATCCAGGTCGAAACTCTGCAGGTTGGGCACCAGCACCTGGGCCTTGCTTGCCGGCATGCCGATGCGCAGGCCAGCCGCGCGCGCCGCCGCATCGGCGGCCAGCACGAGCCTCCGGTTTCCCTGCCGGCCGAGCATGACGATCGGGGTTTCAGCCGATGGCGCTGACTGGCCCATTGCGCGCCTTAGGCGATCGGTCGGCCAGGTCGGAAAATAGAGCGAGACGACCCTTGTCATCGCAGGCTTCCACTTCAAAATCGGCGCTTTCTCCCGCCCGTACCCGGATCAGCTCGAGCTGCCAGCGAGCGCGGCCGATACCGGGGACCGGCAAGGGACGGGAGGGGAGCGCGGTGACCCGCCAGCGGGTGACCGCAGCGGTTGGTTGTCCAAAATCGGTCGCTTCGGTTTGTCGTCGCCAACGGCGGATAGCGATGCCGATGGCGCCGGAGGCTTCGGCGGCGAGTTGCAGTCGGCGGGAGGCGGTCATGGAGACACGAACCAGTTCGGCAACGACGGCGCCTAGACCGCCATGGCGAAGCCCTTCTTCGAAGCAGGCAAGCACCGAAGCTTCGTCGCCCGCCTCGACATAGACGACACGGCCGGGCAGCAGCCCAGCCTGGGCGAGGGCTGGGGCGAAGAGATCCTGCCGGGTGACGCACCAGAGCACCTTCCCTTTTGTGCGCGCAGCAATCCCCGCAGCAAAGAGCGCCGCCGCGGCGCCATCGATCGCCCCGTTGCGGCCGCCGGCAACCTCGTGCAGCGCCCCGAGCGCCAGCCCGCCTCCCGGCAAGACCTTGTCGATAGCGGGAACGCCGAAGGGAAGTGTCGCACGGTTGCGCGCCGGCCCGCCTTCGAGGCGCGCGATTCGCTCGCGAAGCGCGGCGATAGCAGGGCTGGCGGCCGGCTGACCCATGAACAAAACACTCTCAAACTGTCTTCCCAATGGATTTCGGGGCTGGTATGTTCCTTATTTGTTCTCTTGGTGTCCGAGAGTCAATCGGACTCATTGCGCCGCTCCGAGAGTTGATCCCAGACTGCCCTTGATCGAGGCGCGGTTTATCTTGATATGTCGCAGGTGATGCAGGACGGCGAAGTGGGCGAGCGAAGCGACAGGGGCCAAGAAGCTGATGCGCCGCGGGAAGCGACGGCCGTCCTTCGCAAGATCATCCATGTCGACATGGATGCCTTCTTCGCCTCGGTCGAACAGCGCGACAACCCGGACCTGCGCGGCAAGCCGGTGGCAGTCGGCGGCTCGGCGGCGCGCGGTGTGGTGGCCGCTGCGAGCTACGAGGCCAGAAAGTTCGGGGTGCGGTCAGCCATGCCCTCGATCACCGCAAAACGCAAATGCCCCGAGTTGATCTTCGTGCCGCCGCGCTTTGACGCCTACCGGGCCGTCTCCCAGCAGATCCACGCAATCTTCGCCGAGCATACGCCACTCATCGAACCGCTCTCGCTCGACGAGGCCTATCTCGACGTCACCGATAATCTGCAGGGCATCCCGGTCGCGACCACGATCGCGGAAATGATCCGTGCGAAGATCAAGTCTGAGACCGGTCTGACGGCTTCGGCCGGCGTCAGCTACAACAAATTCCTGGCCAAGCTCGCCTCCGGCCAGAACAAGCCAGATGGGCTGTTCGTTATCACCCCGAAGCTTGGTCCGGCCTTTGTCGAGGCCTTGCCCGTGCGGAAATTTCATGGTGTTGGCCCGGCGACCGCTGATAAAATGGGTAGGCTCGGCATCGAGACCGGCGCCGATCTGCGTGCACAGAGCCTGGCGTTCCTGGAGGAGAAGTTCGGGAAAGCGGGTCCCTACTATTACTGGATCGCTCGCGGCATCGACGAACGCCCGGTGCGGGCCGACCGCGAGCGCAAGTCCGTGGGGGCCGAAGACACCTTTGCGAGCGATTTGTTTGACCTCGAAAGTGCTCGCAAGGAGCTGGCGCCATTGGTCGGTAAGGTGTGGCGCCATTGCCAGGAACGATCGATCCAGGGTCGCACGGTGACATTGAAGGTGAAATTCGCCGACTTCCAGCAGATCACGCGCAGCCGCACCATCGAAGGCGTCATCGAGGGCGAAGCCGACCTCGCGACCGTCAGTGGCACACTCCTCGAACAGCTGTTTCCCATCGCCAAGGGAATCCGCCTGCTCGGGGTGACACTTTCAAACCTAAGCGGAACGCGAACCGAGGCCGATCGGCAGATGTCGCTGACCATCTAGGACTGGCTGCTGCTATCGCACTGCTTTTCGGATGCGAGCTGTGAGGGTCTGCTCGACGTCGAAATAGCCTTCCCAGGCGTCGGGCTGCTGAGCCCGCGCAGCAGCCGCGAAAACGTCAAAGGCGCTGGCACTTTTGAAGGTCGGCAACTCATCCCAAGTAACCGGCACGGCGCACGACGCACCAGACCGCGCCCGGGTCGACCAGGGGCATATTGCCGTGGCGCCCTGGCCGTTGCGGAGATAGTCGAGAAACATCCGACCCTTGCGCTTCGCCTTGCTCATATTGGCGACGAAGCGCGACGGATCAGTCCGGGCGAGCAACTCAGCGAAGTCCTGAGAGAAGCCTTTGACCTCTTCCCAGTTGGCTTTGGGGACGAGCGGGACGACGACGTGAACGCCCTTGCCTCCGGATAGCAGAGGCCATGATTGGAGGCCGAGTGCCTCCAGAACGCCGCGGATGTCGAGGGCGGCCTGCTTGACGTCACCAAAGCCTAGGCCCTCGTCGGGGTCGATGTCGAAGATTATCCGGTGCGGCAGGCTCGGCTGCTGGCGCAGGCTCCCCCAAACGTGGAATTCGAGCACGTTCATCTGGATGCCGGCGATCAGCCCAGCCAGGTCATCGACCCAAAGAATGCGGCTCTCCTTGCCGGACATCTTCTCCAACTGTCCGTCATGGATTGCCTTGGGCATCCCCGGCAGCTTGTGCTTCTGAAAAAAGGTCTGCTGCAGGTCGCCGTCGGTGTCGCGCACCAGCGAAAGGGGCCGATCCTGGATGTGCGGCAGCATCCTCTCGCCGACCGCGGCGTAGTAGGCGGCTAGCGTTGCCTTTGTCACCTTGGTGCCGGGATACATGACCTTGTCTGGATGGGTCAGCTTGACGCCGACAGCAGCGGCGATCTCCTTGCCAATTCCCGGATCGAGATTGGCGGAGCCAAGAGTTGCCGGCGTCTTCGGCAGTTCCATCACCACCTGGTCGGCTCGCTTGTCTTCGCGCATACCTTGAAAACTTGGATGCCGCAGGCTGCCGTCCGGTGTCACCTCGGCATAGGTAACCTCGGCAACGAGTTCGGGCTTTACCCAGCGGGCGCGGCGCGCAATGTCGCGCGGCACGGAGACAAAGGCGGGTTTGTCTAGAGGCCGCTTCTCCAATTGTGCGAGAATGGATTTGCGCATCGCCTCGGTGAACCCCGTGCCTACGCGGCCGCGGTAGATCAGCTTTCCGTTCTCATAGGTACCGAGGATCAGCGATGCCATACCGCGGCCAGTATCGCTTGGGCGGTAGCCGCCGACCACGAATTCCTGTCGTTTCGTGCACTTGATCTTGAGCCAACTGGTTGTGCGGTCGCCGACATAGCGACTGTCGGCGCGCTTGGCGATGATGCCCTCGTGGCCGCCGGCGCACATGGTGTCAAAGACCTTCTTGCCATTGTCGGCGATGTGGCTGGAAAACTGTAGAATGTCGTCCGAATCCCGCTCGCCTAAGAGGGTCGCAAGGCATTCCTTGCGCTCGAGCACGGGCCGGCCGGTCAGTTCTTCGCCGTTCAATTCCAACAGGTCGAAGGCATAAAACTTGAGCGGCATGCCCGCGGCAATGCCGGTTTTCAGCATGGAGAAGTTGGTGCGGCCGTGGCTATCGATGGCCACGATCTCGCCGTCTATCAGGGCCGAACCTTTGGTGAGCACCTGAAGGGGCGGCAGGATCACCTTGAACTGCCGCGTCCAGTCGTGGCCGCTGCGGGTGTAGACGACAACCTCCGAGCCCGAGATGGCGACCTGGGCGCGATAGCCGTCGAACTTCATTTCGAAGAGCCAGTTGGCGCCCAGGGGAATGTCGTCTGTGAGCGTGCAGAGCTGGAACGGCCGAAACGTGGGGAGTGGGTATCGAGGGGTAGATTCTGAGTCCCTGCGCCTTGTGCGCTTTTTGCTGAGGGCGGCCTCTAGGGCCGGCATGCGGAACTCGAATACATGGCTCGATTCAATACTCTGCCCTAGGATTTTGTTCCACACGCGCGTCGATGAATTGAACCGGAAGAGTCCGGCTGCGTTGTTGGGGACTGGAACGCAATCCTTGGAGGACGAAAATGGCCACTACTCAAACAACTCGCGGGCGCAGCCAGGACCGCGCCAAGGTCGCTGGTGGGCAGGATCATGAAGTGAAGTACGAGGCGGGCAAGACCGGCTCGAGCAAGGCTGAGGTCAAATCGGCCGTCAAATCGGTCGGCAACAGTCGCAAGAAGGTCGAGGACAAGCTCGGAAAGAAGTGAGCCAGGGCCGCGAGGGCAGATGGTTCGCATCGCCACCTTCAATGTCAATGGCGTCAATGGTCGGCTGCCCGTGCTCCTCAAGTGGCTTACGGCCACCGACTACGACATCGTCTGCCTCCAGGAACTGAAAACCTCCGACGAGAAATTTCCCGCCGAGGCCATCCGCGAGGCGGGCTACAGCGCCATCTGGCATGGCCAGAAATCCTATAACGGCGTGGCCATTCTATCTCGCGGCGCGGACCCGGTTAAACGCCGACGCGGCCTGCCGGGCGACCCTGACGACACCCACAGCCGCTACATCGAAGCAGACGTGGACGGGCTCGTTGTCGGCTGTCTCTACCTGCCGAATGGGAATCCGGCGCCTGGTCCCAAGTTCGACTACAAGCTGCGCTGGTTCGACCGCTTGATCAGCTACGGCCAGGACCTGCTCAGAGCGGGCGCGCCGACTGTGCTGTGTGGAGACTACAATGTCGTTCCAACGCCGATTGACGCCGTGGTGCCGCGACGATGGCTAGGCGACGCGGTCTATTTCCCGGAGAGCCGGCAGGCTTATGCCGAAATGCTCGAAGGTGGGTGGATCGATGCCGTTCGGCGCACCCATCCGGAGAAGGGCATCTACACTTATTGGAATTTCTCCTACCGGGGCGGTTACGACAAGAGCTCGGGCCTGCGAATGGACCATCTGCTCGTTAGTCCTTCGCTGTCACCCCGGCTCCGCGGTGCCGGGGTGGATGTCGACGTGCGCGGGTGGGAGAAGCCAAGCGACCATGCGCCGGCCTGGATCGACCTGGAATAGGCGAAGGGCAAGCCCCGTTTTCGCGCTGAACTCCTGGTTGAAGCCTCGATGTGTTGTCCAGTAACGCGGCATCATATCGGCGAATTGGGTGCAATAACT
The DNA here is from genome assembly GCF_040318035.1 of Mesorhizobium sp. M1329. Taxonomy (NCBI): domain Bacteria; kingdom Pseudomonadati; phylum Pseudomonadota; class Alphaproteobacteria; order Hyphomicrobiales; family Phyllobacteriaceae; genus Mesorhizobium; species Mesorhizobium sp. M1329. Next base: position 41,625 of record NZ_JAMYLN010000007.1, read on the forward strand.
GGGGACATGTTCAGCAGCCTTCCATTCGAGGCCGCATTTTTCGGGCTTCCCGTTGCAAAACCTACAGAATTGCTGTAGCTCTTGAACATCACGGCGACTATCTCACACAGCTTGTGGGTGCAGGTTGGCGAGTACGCTAACTGTAGAAATGCGGTCGATGGGTCGAGACGCCGCCCACGGATTTTTCGCGCAGTTATTGGTGTAATGAACGCACTTAAGCATCCATCTCCGCCCGCCGTGACCAAACGAGCCGACGCGGTCGTCACCATCTGTACGGTTCGAAAACGAGCCCGCCCACCGGTCGAGTCGACACCTGCCTCGCTACCAATAGACACGCAGGACGCGATCCAGACTGCGTGGATAGAAAAGGTCCGGACGTTACCTGCCGATGTCACCGCGGGCGAAATTTACGCGGGACGGGGTTTTTCGTTGGCAGCCCGCGCTTCAGCGATCGCTTCGGCCAAACTTTACATTCTGTCTGCAGGGCTAGGTCTGGTGGCTGCGGACCGAAAAGTTCCCTTGTATGGGCTTACCGTGTCCGCGGGACACTCCGACTCTATCGCGGCGAGGGTTAGGGGTGAATTCGACCCCGGCGCTTGGTTCTCTGGCTTGCAATCATCGCCCCTGTCGGATCACTGGGTCGACGCGGTTGGTCGAGGTTCTGGGCGCATTCTGATCGCACTCACTCGGCCGTATGCTCAAATGGCCGGTGAAAGCCTGAATGCCCTTGGCCCACGGGATTTAGCTCGACTGAGAATTTTCGGTGCTTCTCTTGCCTCGGTCTTGCCGCCTGCGTTGCATCCGGCGCTCGCTCCCTATGATGCGCGACTAGAAGCTATCCTGCCTGGAACCCGGTCAGACTTTTCTCAACGGGCGTTGCATCATTTTGTCGGGTTGGTTGCGGGGGGAAGCGGGCAAGAAGCGCGTGACGCCGATTATGCGGCGGTGACCAGGGCGCTCGCCCAGGTGGCGGCGCCAGAGAGGCCGACCCGGCCGCGTCGAACAGACGAAGAGTTACTTGAGTTGATCGCGGCTCGCCTGCAGTCGCAACTGGGTGTTGCTCGCATCTTGCGGGCTCTTCGAGAGGAAGAGGGTGTCGCCTGCGAGCAATCACGATTCAGTCGGCTCTATCAGATCGCCCTTCGGAAGAGGGAGGCAGCATGACGCGACCGCGGAAGACGACTGAGCCTACTCTCGCCGTGCGGGCGGTGAGGACGGAGCAGGCGGACAAAGCTGTTTACGCATTCTTTGTCGCTGGCGCAGACCTACTTAAGATTGCGGAAATCAGTCGCGTCCATCGCGACGGCGAAGGCTCCTTGCAAGGTTTTCAGCGCAAAGGGATCAAGAGTCACGTTCAGGCGATCACAGAATTCCTAGACCAGGGCCCTGTGCTTTTCCCGAATGCCATCATTCTGGCGATCTCGCCTCGAGCGCGCTTCACCCAGGCACGAGGTGAGCGACCGAGCGGCGACGTGCGGATTTGTGAAGCAGGGACTCTACGAATTCCACTGCCGAAGGACGGCCCAAAGGCGGCATGGATCGTGGATGGCCAGCAGCGCTCGATCGCTCTGTCACAAGCTCAAAATAAAAGCTTTCCAGTTCCGGTTGTTGCCTTTGTTTCAGAGGAACTTTCCGTCCACCGAGAGCAATTCATCTTGGTCAATAAAGCCAAGCCCCTTGATCCTCGACTGATCAACGAGCTCCTTCCGGAAGTGGATACCGCCTTTCCGCGGGACCTTTCATCTCGGAAGATTCCTAGTGAACTGGTCAATCTTCTTCAGTCGTCTCCGGATTCTCCGTTCCGTGGTCTGATCAAGAGGGTTTCCGAAGATTCCGCCAATGCGGTGGTCACAGATTCCGCGTTGGTCAAAGCGATCAGAAACAGCATCAATAGCGCTCTCGGCTCTCTAGCCCCCTACAAGGCGACGGCCGAATCTCCGGCCGACATCGACGCAATGTATCGCGCACTTGTCGCTTTTTGGAGTGCTGTGCGCGTGGTATTCCCGGAGGCGTGGGGTCGCCCTGCGACCGAAAGCCGGCTTATGCACTCGGCCGGGATCGAGGCCATGAGCCTCCTGATGGATCGCATCATGTCGCGTGCTGCTCCTGGTACGGACCTGCTGCTCCATGCGACCGAGTCGCTGTCGCGCGTCGCTCCATATTGTCGGTGGACCAACGGCAGGTGGGCCGAGTTGCAGCGCAATTGGAATGAGATTCAGAACGTTGGGCGCGACATTAGACTCTTGTCGGGCCATTTAGCCCGCCTGGATCACATGCACGCCTTCGCCAAGGTTGCGTGATGCGGTTCGTTTTCGCAGATAGCGTCGATACGATCGACCCCGAGTATGACTTCGTCGCGGATCGCAACGGCGCTGGCCGATCAGTTCATCGCGACGACCAGTACCCTCACGAATTCCTCGAGCATGCACCTTACGACGGAATCTTGGTTTCCCGCGGCATCGTGGGGGACGCGCGGCAGCCAGGCAAATATTCGGAAGCACAGTTGATGCGCTTTCGTCGCGAGGGCGCACGACGCTTTCTCCGCTATCCTTTCGATCGATTTCCGGGAAGCCTGATGATGGGCGACTGCGGCGCCTTCACCTACCGGAATCTCCCGGAGCCACCTTATAGCGCCGACGACACAGCAGAATTCTATGCCGATGGCGGCTTCACACACGGCTGTTCGCCCGATCACCTTATCTTTGACTTTGACGACCCGGGTTTGAAGCGAACCTTGGAGGACGTGCCGGAGGATGTGCGTCGTCGCTACGAAATCACTCTTCAGAATGCGACCGAGTTCTACAAATCCGCCGCAAGCGTAGGCTCGGGCTTCACTCCGATGGGCGTAATACAGGGATGGTCGGCTGAGAGTATGGCGCAGGCCGCAGGCCGCCTAGCCAGCATGGGATACGACTACTTAGCCATCGGCGGCACTGTGCCGTTGAGGATCGACCAGATTCGCCGGGTCCTCCAAGCGCTGCGTGAGACTCTCCCCGATCGAGTTCGGCTGCATCTTCTCGGATTTGGGAAAATCGAGGAGCTTGCTGTACTGGAGCAATACCGCGTAACCAGTTTCGACACGACGTCACCGCTCTTGCGCGCCTTCAAGGATGCCCGGAAGAATTACTGGGTGCGGACGCCTGACGGCGATCTTTCTTACTACACCGCAATTCGTATTCCGCAGGCCACTCAGAACAACAAACTCAAGCACAAAGCGCTCGAAGGCAGCCTCAACCAGGAAGATGCAAGGCGCCTTGAGGACGCCGCGCTTCTCGGCGTGCGCGCCTATGCCGAGGGAGGCGCGACCCTGGATCAAAGCCTTGACGCCGTGATGGAGTATTGGGCCGCATTGAACTGGCACGATGAGGCGTCACCAAGTCGTCGTGCCGATGCCGCAACCCGACAGCGCAAGGTCTACGCCCACACCCTTGGGGACCGTCCTTGGGAGCGATGTAGCTGCCGAGTTTGTCGGGAGAGCGGCGTGGAGGCTGTGATCTTCCGTACGTCAAATCGCAACAAGCGACGCGGCATCCATAACCTCCATGTCTTTCACACACACCTCAGCGAATTTCGGCAGGAGAGCCTATGAGCAACAACCATATTCTTCGGTTTGACGCGCTCGCGCCGGTTCAAAGCCAAAAGCTGACGGTTTTTACGTTTATTGCAAATGCCACTGAAGTGGCACGCATCGCTCGAATCGAGCGGGCGGGGCGCGACGACGGCGGGGCGCTCCAGGGTTTCCAGAGGCCACAAATCGCAGGCCATATTCGCGAAATCCGAGATTATCTTGAAAAGCCGAACTCGATTTTGCCCAACGCCATCGTGGTGGCGTTCATGGGTCACGCTCGGCTAGAGCCAGCAGCAAACCCGGAAAGTCGACTCTGCCAACTAGTGATCGATACGTCCAACGGACCGCCGGGTTGGATCGTCGATGGGCAACAGCGCTTTACGGCACTTTCGGAACTGCGAAGCCGTGACTTTGAAGTGCTCGTGTCGGGTTTTCTGTGCGAGACCGAGGAGGAACTGCAAAAACAGTTCATCCTCGTGAATAACACGCGCCCGCTACCGAAGGCCTTGGTCTACGAACTGCTCCCCAAGGTAGGAGATCTGCCGCATCGCATGTCGAGCCGGTCGCAAGCGGCTCTTGCCACCGAGGCTCTTAACTATCGCAAGGGCTCGTCGCTGAGGGGACTAATCAAGCAGCAAACCAATCCAAAGGGGGTCATCCGGGACACAGTGCTGCAGCGCGTTATTATGAACTCGTTGAGTGACGGAGCGCTGCGGCTTTACGCCGGCGAAGACAAGCTCCTGCTTGATCATGGCGTCACAATGATGAGCGAGTTCTATCATGCAGTTCAACACGTCTTCACAGAAGACTGGGCCGGCAAGACGCCCAAAACGTCTCGGTTGATTCATGGCACAGGGATTGTCGCTCTCGGATATGTCATGGACTATCTCAACAGCGTTACAGGTGCCTCTACGCGTGACGAATTCGCCAGTGGCTTGCGACTGCTGAAGGGAAAGACCGCTTGGAGCGAGGGCGAGTGGGAGTTCGGAGCCGAGCGCCGACGTTGGAACGGGCTCCAGAACGTTCCAACCGATGTCCGCCAATTATCGTTTTACCTAGTCCAGGTTATCAAGCGGTGCCTGGCCGAATCCGCAAGGGCAGCGTGAAAGCCATGAGTTACGCAGTCAAAGAAATGTTCTATTCGCTGCAGGGCGAAGGTCGTCACACTGGGCGGCCGGCCGTTTTCTGCCGTTTTGCGGGTTGTAACCTATGGAGTGGCCGGGAGCGCGACCGAGCGAAAGCCGCCTGCAATTTTTGTGACACCGATTTTGTTGGCGTCAATGGCATTGGCGGTGGACGGTTCAACGATGCGTCTTCTTTGGCAATCGGAATTGAGAATATGTGGGGCGGTGGAGCGTCCAGACGATTCGTCGTTCTCACAGGCGGTGAACCGCTTCTGCAGGTGGGGGATAAGCTTGTGGCGGCACTCCATGATCGCGGGTTCGAAATTGCCTTAGAGACTAATGGCACGCTGGCGGCCCCCAACAAGATTGATTGGATTACCGTTAGCCCCAAGGGGGCGACAACCTTGGCGCAAACTTCGGGGAATGAGCTGAAACTGGTGTTTCCGCAAGCCGGTCTAGATCCTGAGGCCTTTGAGAAACTCGCGTTTGACCACTTCCTCCTGCAGCCACTCGACGGCCCCCAACTCGAGGCAAATACAGCGGCGGCGATAGCTTATTGTCTGCAACATCCACACTGGCGTCTGTCTCTGCAGACCCATAAATTCATGGGGATTCGATAATGTACGAACTCAGCAAGGAGTTTCGGTTCGATGCAGCGCACACACTTCACCGCACCATCGACGTTGAGCCCAGCCGTAGGATTCATGGCCATTCCTACCGCGCAGAAGTAGTAGTTCGCGGTCGCCCTGACCCAGAGAGCGGCATGGTCATCGATCTAGGGCTGCTCGATCAGGCGCTCGAAGAGGCTCGCGACGGTCTCGATCACCGTTTCCTAGATGAGATAAATGATCTTGGACCCGCGACGATGGAAAACCTTTCGTCGTGGATCTGGCGGAAAGTTGCGCCAATCTGTCCGAACTTATGGCGCGTAACCGTAAGACGCGATAGCGACACCGGGGTTTGTAGTTTCTATGGCACGGACGCCCAATGATGTCCGATTCTACCGCACTCGTACTCTTTTCGGGCGGTCAAGATTCCGCGACATGTCTGGCTTGGGCCCTAGATCGGTTCGAGCGCGTGGAGACTATTGGTTTTGATTATCGGCAGCGCCATCGCGCCGAGTTGGACGCTCGCGGCGCTTTCCGAGTTGGCTTGGAGCGTGATTTTCCGAAATGGGCCGCCAGGCTCGGGGAGGATCGGGTGCTGGATCTATCCGTGCTGGGCGAGATCAGCGAAACTGCTTTGACCCGTGAAGTTGAAATCGCAACGACCGAATCCGGGTTGCCGAACACGTTCGTGCCCGGGCGGAACATTATCTTCCTCACATTTGCGGCTGCTGTCGCCTACCGTCGAGGTCTCAAGCATGTTGTGACCGGCGTTTGTGAAACAGACTTTTCTGGCTATCCGGACTGCCGTGATGACACAGTGAAAGCACTCCAGGTCGCACTCAACCTTGGCATGGAGCGCCGTTTCGTTCTTGAGACGCCGCTCATGTGGATAGACAAGGCACAGACATGGGCACTTGCCGAGCGACTGGGGGGAGCGGCTCTCGTTGATTTGATCCGGGAGCGCACTTTGACTTGCTATCAGGGGGACATCAAGACAACCCACGAATGGGGTCGTGGATGCGGAGTCTGCCCAGCTTGCGAACTTCGAGCGAACGGTTTCACACGCTGGAAGACGCCGTAAGAGTTCTCCCAGTTCCCATCGGCAACATGTTGTGCATCTTTCCCGGCGAAGGTAGCATTCCAGTTGCTTAGTGTTTAACGTCCCCAGCGTTCTTTGGATCAACTTGCTGATTCACTTGAACGCCCTTTTCGGAGCCAATTAAGCCTCTCGCGATCGAGGCTTCCCCGCTTGTACCGGGACCCGGAGTGGGCCTAGGTGAGGTACGAGGGGCTTTTGTGTCGGATTCGAAGTTATCGCCTGGTATGTTTGTCAGCCTTCCGGGACGGCGGGGTACCGGCAGGCTGCTTGCCATCGAGGGAGAACAGTGCCGAGTCGCCCTGTTCCACTCCATTGACGAGATCGAAGAGTGCTGTTTCGACAGGTCCGATTTAGGCCGCGCCTATTTGGGACCGCAGACCCGTGTCTATGTGCAAACTCCCAAGGGCTGGGCAATCGGCAGGGTAGTCGACTACGATCCCTCCGGTATGCCGTGGGTGGAGTACACGGTTCGCTTTCCGAATAATCACCTTGGTGACTTCAAGGAAAATCGCCTTCAGGTACGGGTGTTCGAACCACACGCCGACCCTAGCGACGTGCTCGCCCGCGGTGGCGGCGAGAGTCAGTTTCTGCATGATCGACGTTGGGCCGCTTTGGAGAGTTCGGTGGCTTTGAGGGGGGCTAGCAAAGGTCTCACGGCCTTCTTATCCAGCAGAATTGAACTGGTCCCGCACCAATTTGCAGCCGTCCGTCGCGTGCTCACCGATTTCGTCCAGCGCTATCTGTTGGCCGACGAGGTCGGTATGGGAAAGACGATCGAAGCGGGGGTTATCGCTCGCCAATGCCTAATCGATGATCCCGATCGATGCATTCGCGTGCTCGCACCATCGCCCCTGGTCAGCCAGTGGCGAACTGAACTAGAGGATCGCTGTGGCCTCGGCGAGTTCCCCGGACGCGTCGAGTACCTTGCCTTCAGCCAACTCGATGAGGCCAGGCTGCCCGCAGACCTCTTGATCGTGGATGAAGCTCACAGCCTCTTGGCGGATGAAACGCTGAATCGGGCGTTGCGCCGCCAAGCCCACGCCACGCCGCGGCTGCTCCTTCTGACAGCGACCCCTGTCCTTGGCGATCCAATGCGACTCCTCGACCTTCTTCACCTCCTCGATCCAGAGACCTACGGACCCGAGGACGTATCCAAGCTGGAGATGCGACTGCAGATCGGCCGCGATCTTGGGCGGCTGCTCATGAGCCTGTCCGATGACGCCCCGGTGCTGATGGTAAGGCGCGCGGCCATCGAAATCGGGAGCCGCATCCCTGAGGACGAACTTGTTGGAGGGCTGAAGGACTTGATTGTGGCGGGTGGGGAAGAGGCTACCGCGGCCACCGCGGATTTACGCCAGCATCTGGCTGACACGTATCGCGTGCACCAACGTCTAGTGCGCGCCCGACGCAGCGATGCGGTACTCTATTTTCGCCCGCGCGGACAACTGGTGGATGGCCGACGGGAACACGTCCTAGAAGAGGTAGACGAAGACCTTCGCTGGCCTGACATATTGGCAGCGATCGAAGACTGGCGGGAGGACGTCGGTGCCGAACTGGATCCCAACAACTGTACCGCTGGGCGCGCTGAAGCGGCCAGACATCTCTTCAAGCAAGTGGAGGCTATCGGTTTCAATCTGGACGCGGCTGCTGCTGACGTAACGTTGCCAGCCGCCGTGGCGGCCATCGCGGGTCGGTATCCTGGGACCCGCAATGCGGCGGCGGTAGCTTCGGATAGTCTGGTGACCTTGCGCCGGCGCCTGCACAGCCAAGGCGAACGCCATCCCAAGATTGTCGCCTTCGCGTCGCGTCCGGAGACCGTGGCCGCGTTCGCTTTTGCTTTGGCTGAACGGGGCGAGAGTGCACTAACCTTCACGGAGGCCTCCACCAATTCCGACATAGACGCAGCCATCGCGCGCTTCCGCACGGACTCAAACATCTCGGTACTGATTTGCGATCGCGCCGGAGAGGAAGGTCTCAATCTCAACTTCGCCGACGCCCTGCTGCATTTGGATCTTCCCTTCTCGGTGATCCGAATGGAGCAGCGGATTGGCCGGTTGGATCGATTCGGCCGCACTAAACCAATGGTTCGGCAGAGAATCCTTCTTCCCAGCGAAGACGATGCAAGCCCATGGGCGGCGTGGCAGGAACTATTGACCAAAGGGTTCGGGATCTACGAGCGGTCCACGAGCGACGTTCAATTTATCCTGGACGGACTTGAGACGGAAATTGCGCAAGCTTTCCTCGAAGGCGGCGCAACCGCCCTTCGCGAAATGATCGAGCCGGTTCGGAACAGGTTGCAGGAAGCGCGGCAGCTTGCAGATGAACAGTACGCCTTGGATGCGGTGGCGCTGGCGGATGACGCTGGGAAAGTGATTGAGGCCATCGAGGACGCGGAGGCCGATGAGAAGATGCTCGAACTCGCGGCGGAGGGGTGGCTGTTGAAGGGATTGCAATTGAAGCGGTTGCGTCTGGAGAATGAGGAGGATCCGTTCCGGTACGACTGGGTGAAAGAGACCCTTCTGCCTAGGGAACCGTGGGAGCGCGAGTTCGGGCTCGAGCGGGAGCGCCCGCTCACTTGGCGGCGGCGTGTCGCCTCCCGGCGAGGTGCGGCTCTTTTAAGGCCGGGGGCTCGCGTTATCGACGCCATGGAACGGGCTCTCAGGTGGGATGATCGCGGTTCAGCGTTTGCTACATGGCGCGTCGATCCCAGTCTGGAAGGCAGCGACATCGCCTGGAGTGGCTTCCGCCTTTGCTTTGTTGTCGAGGCCCAAATCAGCAAGGATCTTGAGGTATTCCGTTCTGCTGACGTGGACGGACTTTCCCGCCGAGCACAGTCGTTCCTCTCGCCATGGACGATGCAATTCCACCTCGATCCGAAAGGGCTGGCAGCCCCACCGCATTTGCTGGATATCCTCAAACGCCCCTATGTGCGGGAGCAGGCGTCAAACGGGACGCGCGACATCAACCTGTCGAGCCGCTCCGACATTTTTGCCCGTATCGTTGAGCCCTCTGTATTTGCCGCCGCCTGTGTCGAGATTCGCGAACACGCCGACGCTATATTGCGGAAGCAGGCCGACTATCTGGCCCAAACCTCTGAGGCAGTGCGTCTTGCAGAGCAGGATTTTCGGCGCCGGGCCCGTCGCCAGGACAGCCAAGGGATCGCGGAAGCGAGGGCGGTTGTCGAGGCGGTTCGTGCTCCTAGGGTGCGCCTGGATTCCATCGGTTTCTTTGTGCTTTCAAGCCGAACTCCGTCACGGGCTGGGCTGGCATGACCCTAAGGGGAGCACGGGCTTTTGCCGCCCTAGGACGCCTGCTCAGCGGGGAAGCGCAAGAGCCGTGGGTGTCACCCGACAACCCATCCTTTGATCGTCTGCGGCGAGCCATGCTGCATCCTGCAGGCCGCTCCCCTCTCGACCTCGCGCTGCTCCTGCGGCAGGCGCTGAGCCACGAGACGGCCCAACGCGAAGGACCATCCGCGAGTTGCACCCTAGGAGAAGAATCTCCTCTGCTCGACTTTACGGACTGGAATGTCGTCGGTCTTCGCGCTCATCCTTTGCCGCGAGGTCTACAAATAAACCTCACGCCCTGGCGCCCCGCTTGGCTAGGATCTACGCCGACCGAGGGGGTTGATCGCTATGCGGCGGCCGAGCAGCCAAAGAATTTCGGTGAAGACGCTCGGACGGAGGGAGATCCGTTTCTTGCGGCTCTCGGCCACGATACCTACCAAAGCGTGGGCCAACGCGCAGCCGTCCGCGCGGCGCTCTCGACCCCTCCGGGTGCTACTTTGGCTGTGGGTTTGGCCACGGGCGAGGGTAAGAGCTTAATCTTTCAGCTGGCTGAGCGAATTGGCTTCACTGGGCAACAAGACCAGCGCGAGCCGGGGCTTGTCCTTGTCGTCACACCAACAGTGGCATTGGCCATTGATCAGGAGAATTCCGCAGTTGAAAGGGGCTTTGTCGCTCCTATTGCCTATCGCGGGGGCGAGGCTTTGAGCAATGCGATCCTAGTCGCCCGCATAGATGAGGATAGTCAAGGCCTTTGCGTCGCCTCGCCGGAAGCGGTCTGCGGTCCCTTGCGGCGATCGCTGCATCGTGCTGCCGAGCGTGGCAGGCTTCGCGCCATCGTCATCGATGAAGCCCACCTGGTAGATGGATGGGGCACTGGCTTCCGAACAGAATTTCAAACTCTTGGTGGAATTCGTCAGGAGCTCGTCGACGCCTCTCCGCCGAAAAATAGGGCTAGGACTATTCTGCTATCGGCCACCCTGACACCGGCAACGATCGCAATGCTGAAAACGTTGTTCGCTGGCGCGAGCCCATTTGCGGAGGTCGCAGCGATCCGACTGCGGTCGGAGCCTGATTACTGGGTGGCTCAGTCAACGACCGATCTTGATCGGCAGTCCCGCGTCCTCGAAGCCCTGCACCATGTTCCTCGCCCAGCGATTCTGTACGCCACACGTGTGGTCGATGCAAAGGCATGGTTCACGCTGCTGCATGCGGCAGGCTTCCGTAGCCTTAGGATGGTGCATGGCGAGAGCCCAAACCGAGAGCGCGAGAAGATTCTGGGCGATTGGCGTGAAGGGAAAGTTGACTTGGTGGTAGCGACCTCCGCCTTTGGGCTTGGGATCGACTACCGCCATGTTCGGTCTGTGTTGCACGCCTGCGTGCCAGAGACGCTGGACCGCTTTTATCAAGAAGTGGGTCGGGGTGGGCGTGATGGACGAACATGTTTGTCCCTCGTCATGCCCGCCTACGGGGACGGTGCGATCGCCGAACACATCAACCAGAAACTCGTAATCGGATTGCCCCGCGGGCGGCAGCGCTGGCGATCCATGTTTGAGCAAAGCCGCACGGCAGATGGGGTGGATGAATACGTCGTCCCCTTGGACGTCGCCCCGAGTAACGAGCCTGATGACATCGATATGCGCGGCGAGCGAAACAGTGACTGGAACGCCCGCGTACTCACCCTAATGGCGCGTTCGAACCTCATCCAATTGATGGGCTCTGACGAACCTCCAGAAGGAAAGAAGGGTTCCTATGAACGGATCCGTATTCTTGAGTTTGATCATTTGCGTGAAGACGCCTGGGTGGATCGCGTCGAACCCGTCCGTCGCGATCTCGCCGCTGCCAGCCAGACCAGCCTTTCACTAATGCATCAGTTTCTGACTGACGCTGCATGTCCCGCAACCTTGTTTCGACGTCTCTACGAGGCAGGTCCAGAAGCGCATTCCTGTAGCCGCTGCCGGCTTTGCCGGGTAGACAAGAGCTGGCAGGCGCCCGAACGTCCTCGGCTGGAACCAGCATCCCCATGGCCTTCAAGAGGCCTCGGTTCTGGCCGGCTAGCCAGCCTGCTCGACCAAGCTAATAGGCTGCTTGTCTTCTATGATTCTCAGGCAATAAACCTTAGGTTTCGTAGACGCTTTGGTGAAATTCTGGAGAGCTTGGTCGCAGAGGGGGTACAAAACCTAGTGATCGTCGGAAAAATCCCCCTTCTGGCCAAAGAAGCGCAGGATGTTTGCCGCGACCGGCCGGTGTTTGTAGCGCACGTCGAGCGCATAACTCAGCGCCGACTTCCGACGGGTCCTGAGCTTGTGCTGCTTGCCGAGGGAGCGCAGTTGGAAGCGCTCGATCTCGCGCCATGCCGGGTCGGGGCGGAGCGGATCATCGTAGCACCTCTCACGCTTACAGATCCGAGCCGATCTGGCGTACCGCTTCAAGCCACTAACGCGGGTCGGTCGCTTGCTTATGACGTTTTCCATGCGAGGCTAAGAGCGTGAGTATCATCGGTAGCATGGAAGCGACGCCGAGCAGGGTCCGCCTCTTGGTGTCCGTACTGAGCGAGCGAACCTCAGGTGAAACGCCAGAACGATTGCTGGCCTTTTGTTCACCCAAGCCACTCTGGCGCAACGTTGCTGAACCAACGGTCATCTTTCGACAGACGCTGAAGGCTGCAAAGGACTTGCGCCTGATTGAAGAAGAGGGAGACAAGCTGCGCCTAACCTCCTCTCTGTCGTCTCGTCGCGAGTTTACAGAAGCCACATTCCTGGCGTCCTTAGAGGCCGTTCTGCTTCCAGTTTCGGCTCCTGACGACGACGGCGAGGCGGCGTTCGCGAGAGCTATAGCTTGGTTCCTGATGCAATCAGTAAAGCTTCCTCTGCAATTCGGCGTCACTAAGAAGGATGACATCCAGAAACAGTTAGGCGACGAGGGGGATGTCTATGACCTAACGAATAAGGATCGTTGGAATGCGTTTACCTATTGGTGCCGCTACCTCGGGTTTGGAGAGGCCCTGGCGGCGCGCTCCATGGTCCCAGATCCCACCGTAGCGCTGCGCCGGTTGCTCCCAAGAGTCTTCTCCAAGGGGCAGGAGGCGCCGATCGGAACCTTCCTGCAATCTTTGGCTAGCGTGTCGCCGGTCTTCGAGGAAGGCAGGGTCCGCAGCGAAGTCGAAGGCCGCTGTCGTCCCGCGTTCGCCCGCCAACCCCAACGGCTGTCGCAATCCACGAGTTTCGCGCTCATAAGGCTTGAGCAACTGGGTCTGATCCACCTAGACGCTCGTGCTGACGCGCAGGCCATGGTGATGGATTTCGGCGCAGATGCACCGCGTCGGCTCAGTCGGGTGATTTATAAGGGCGAGCGCGCGTGAAGAATTATCTCTGTTGGAGCCCGACGGGTGTCACCGCGGTCGTTAACACCGAGGCCGAAGCAGTGTCGCCCGCGACATTCCGCGCTGTACACAGCGATTGTACATTGCAAGTTTCGCCCCCCATGGGAACAGCGTTCCAGGACCTCGCCCCAAGCCATTTTACCGGGATGTCTCAAGAGGATCTGCTGCGCGAATTCCTTCGACCGGAGGTCAACTATTCGAGACTTGCCGTATATGGCCGTAGTGGATCGGGAAAGTCCCACCTGATCCACTGGTTGAAACTGAACATTCCGAAGTCAGAAGACCGCCTCGTCTTGGTGATCCCAAAGGCCGGTACCAGCCTGCGTTCGATAATTGAGATGATCATCGAGCAACTCGTACCCGAAAGGCAGACCAGCTTTCGGGAGGTGCTGGAAAGAACTGGTGATGCGACCGCGACACGTGCGGGCCAAAAGGAAAGACTTTTAAACGAGATCGCGTACGCAATTGGTGAAAAGGTACCCTTGCCCGCTTCGCCCGACCTCGATCTAGAACGGGAGCTTATCAAGGTACTTCCGTATCTCTTTCAGGATGTTTATTTTCGCCAGAAGCATTTCTTGCAGGATGGGAATATCATTTCTGAGTTGGTCGATCACGTCTTCGCCGCGCCGACCGCATACCGTCCCGTCGACGAACGGCGTCGGTTCACCGCTGACGATCTTCCGGTCGATCCACGAGACTTTGGTCAGGCGGCCAAACTCGCTCAGCAAGCCCTTCACTACCTCTACGGAGTGCCAGAAGCCCTGCAGATGGCTGTGGCTATCATCAATGACTGCCTCAATTCGGCAATCATGCGGACTCTCAGTTTCTCTGGCGACCGCCTGATAGGACTGATGGCCGATCTGCGCCGGCAACTCTTCGTCGAGGGCCGCGAACTAGTTCTCCTGATCGAGGATTTTGCAAGGCTCCAAGGTCTCGATCGTGCGCTGCTACAGGCGATGATCGAACAGGGGGATTCCGAAAACAGACTTTGCCGGCTTCGGTGGGCGATTGCGGTAACGACGGGCTTTTTCGAACAAGTTGTCGAGACCGTGTATACGCGAATGAGCTTCTTGGTCGATATGGACAAATCCGTTGGCCGGCAGACGTCCGGCCGGATGGATCGTTCCTCTCTTGCGGCGTTCGCGGGCCCGTATCTCAACGCCGTTCGGCTTGGTTTAGGGCGCCTAGAGGAATGGGACTCGTTTGGATCGGCGAGCCCGCTTCCAAACGCCTGCGAGGAGTGCTCATTTATGTCGTCCTGCCATGATGCCTTCGGCGCCACGACGATCGGCCATGGCCTCTATCCCTTCACATCCACAGCGCTGTGGAACATGACTGAGCGAGCTGATGAGCGGATGCAGGAGGCTTTCAATCCGCGCGCCCTGCAAACCAATGTGCTGGTTAAAGTGCTCGACAATCACGGGCCATCCCTTGCAAGCGGCCACTTCCCACCCAGTGCGCTGTTGGACGAACTGGGGGGGTTTCGAGGTCTTTCGGCGACGACGCGAGATACGCTCCGAAGGCGAATGCCCGGTGAAGAAGGGCGTCTTGGCGCTTTGTTGGAGCTTTGGGACGGATCAGGAGCGATTCTGAATCTTCCGCCAGGTATTCGGGACGCCTTCAGCGCTCCTGAAATCCCTGATGCGGCAGAGAGAGAAGAGCAGAGGGAAACTGCGCAGGAGCCGGGACCTCAGAAGGACCAACCGGCTCCCGACATGCGTACACGAGACGAGCGTGAGATCGAAGCGTGGGCAACCGGGGACACGCTGAAGAACGCTGCTGATAAGTTGCGACCGCTCTTGTTCGACGCAATCGCCGACTCCATCGATTGGGATGGGCTTGGACTAGAGCGCAGCACCTTCTGTGGCGCCGACAGCCCTCGCCCATTCCGACGGCGGTCGGTCGTTTTCACGCGCCAAAGTACAGCCGCGATAAACTCCCTGGTCTCGGTCGAAATTCCGGGCGCGAATGCAAGCGCGGCCGAATTCGACCGCACAGCACTTGCACTGCAAGGCCTGCTGCGAGCCCAGAGAGACGGCACTTGGGATTTTCAAGGCGGATCGCAGGCACTCGCGGCCTTCCTTCAATGTCTGTCCACATGGCGCGATGATGTCGTTGGCCAAGTCCGTAATTTGACTGCTGCTACGGCCGATTGGTCCCATGCGATGGCCGCAGCAGAATTGCTTGCAGTCGCTGCGGCATTGAACGGCAAAATCAAGGCGGACGCCGAGCTGACGTCGGACGTCGCTGCACTCTTCACGGCCGAGTGGCCGGAGGAAATTCAGGCCGTGAGTGATGATTTGCGACGAGTCTACGGCACCCTTTACACCGGCCGCACCGGGCTCATTGAGGTTCTGCGGGCCTTTTGTTCGGGGAGCAAGGGTGGCGAAGTAGGCACTCTTGTGAATCCCGCTGTTCCTATCGCAGCGCTCAAGCGGGTGCGGGCTGAGGGATGGCGCCTCACGCTCAAGCCGCCCTCGGACATAAACTTCGACCTCCTTCGCAAGGCGGCAGATCTCTACCGGAAGACTGCAGCGGCGTTGGAACCGGCGGCGAACGTCGAGCAAGCCGACCGATTGTCCTGGCTCAGCGAGGTGGAGGCCGCCTTTGGGCCGGAAACAAAGAAACTAACGATTGTGACGACTCTCGCAGATGTTAGGACGAGCTTAGTTGGAACGGGTTTGGCCGGTCGATCGGCAGGCAAGTTGGAGGAGGCCCTCGGGCGGTTCGACAGCGTTCAGTTTGATGATGCTGTGTCAGCTTCGCGCATGCTGCGGGACGCTCCGGACGCAGTTGGAATGATTTGCGCGTTTGCCCGCGGGCGGCGTGGTGCGGTCATTGCCGCGAGAGAACTGATCGCAGCCACGCAGGCGTTTTTGGATCAATCCGAAACCATCCTGCGGGAGCAGGCGGACCAACAGTCGGCCCAAGAGCAGGCCGTGGCGACGGACATTCAGAGGATCGAAACGTCCCTAGACGCGATCAGCAACCAACTGCGCATGTTCGAGGTCGAGCATGCTACTTGATCGCGCTCTTGCCCTGAAAGCTGGGTTGGCCGAGCACCAAGATTTGAAAGCGGCGAGCAATCAAGCGCAGGTTTTCGCGACCCGCGCTGCGCAGTTGTCGGCCCCTGCGACGGCGCTTTCGAATGCATGTGCATCCCGGGCGGGCCTCAAAGCCCAGAACGTCGTTGTCCATGCCCACCTTCCTCTACCAGGCCTCCGACGTCGCGCAGAGGAACTCCTGGCGACCTTCCGCGCAGATCGGGCGGCTTTGGGCAATGCGGACGAGAGTATCCGGTTTGAATTCCTGCCGGCCGTGAAGAAGGTGGCCGAGGAGATCGACCGCCTAGCGCTCTCTGCTTGGACGGAGACAGTCGATGAACAAGCAGATCTTCCAAGCGAAGACGTCCTTCGCGCACTTGAAGCCATCCCCAACTATCACGGCCACGTCCAGCGTATTCGAACCGTGGCCGAGCGTGTGAACATCCTGCGCAGTCGCGTCCCGGATCCAGAACAGGTGGCCGGCAAACTCGCGGAGTTGACGGCCGCACGCTCAGCAAAAGACGCTGAACTCGGAACCATGACGGGCGACGGTCTGCCTGCGAAAGTGCTTCGCTTTCTGCGCGCCGCCGGACAACAAGGGGCGGCCCTCTCCGACTTCACAGAGGAGGTGGCAACCTGGCTTGAGGACCGCAAGCTGAGCGATGCCTTCCGCATCGTATCCAGAAGGACCACCTGAGCATGGAGGACGAAATCCTTGAGGCGTTCGAAAGCTTCGAACTGCGCTCGCTTCGTTGGGGATTCGCAGACGGGTCGTTCTCGGAAACCGAAGCGCTCGAGATCATAACCAATACGCTTCAGACGCGAGCCGATCCTGAGGTAACGCTTGATGCCCTAGTCCGCGGCCGGTTGTTGGTCGAGGTCTGGGCGCCCGGGGACCAACGGCGCTTAAGGTCCCGCTTTGCAGAAACGGTCCGCCTCCTCAGCCGCCTGCGCCAAATTTTTCCGAGCACGCCGTGGACCAATGCGCCCCGGCTTGTGTCTGACTTTCGCGTCGACATCCGACGACGCAGTTATCCAAGTCGCGACTTGCCTGCAAGCGAAGTCTTTTGGCGGATCGCCGGCAACACGGCTACGCCTCTTCGAACACAGATCTGGAAAGCTCTTAGCGGAGCAGACTTGTTGCTGGCCGATTTTCAAGAGGAAGCGGCGCAGCGCCTGCTGCATAGTTCCGGAGATCTCGGCCTGATTGTTACAGCCGGCACCGGGTCTGGCAAAACAATGGCCTTCTACCTTCCTGCCCTCACGCGAATCGCTGAATTGGTGCGGGTCAATGAGAACTGGACCAAGGCTCTAGCAGTTTATCCGCGCACCGAACTACTTAAGGACCAATTTGCCGAGACGTACCGGATGGCTCGACGGCTTGATGGTGTCCAGGTCGCGCCGAGACGTCCGATCAGGATCGGCGCCTATTTTAGTTCCACACCCGGCTATCCGGATCCGACCGATGTGAAGAGCCGGGGCTGGACGCGCCGTGGTGGGTCTTTCGTTTGCCCGTGGCTGCCATGCACGATCTGTGGGGGAGATCTGATCTGGGCCGAAGCCGATCTTGCGGCCCGACGCGAGCGGTTGACGTGCGTAAATCCACGGTGCGCCAGCGAGATCGATGAAAACAAAATAGTGCTCACCCGGCAGCGGTTGCGACGAGAACCGCCCGATCTCCTCTTCACGACTACGGAGATGTTGAACCAGCGGCTATCTGACCTGGATGCCCGTCGGATGTTCGGCGTCGGCCAACCCAGCGACCGACGGCCGTTGTTTGCTCTGTTGGATGAAGTCCACACTTACACTGGAACGGCCGGAGCCCAGGCGGCTCTCACACTCAGGCGATGGCGCCATGCCGTCAACGCGCCCGTCACCTTCGTAGGCCTCTCAGCGACGCTGCGCCAGGCGACGCAGTTTTTCGCCGATCTCGTTGGTCTTGATCCAAGTCTCGTGGAGGAGGCTTCGCCAACGACCTTCGTTAAGGAAGGGGCAGAATACCAAGTATTGCTGCGCAGCGATCCGGCGTCGCGAAGTTCCGTACTCTCCACCTCGATCCAGTCGGCCATGCTCCTGTCACGCATGCTAGACCCGCTTGAGAACGGCCGCTCAGGCGGCCGCTTCGGCAGCCGCCTGTTTGCGTTCACAGACAACCTCGACGTGATCAACCGATTGTTTGACAATCTCCGGGACGCCGAAGGTCTGGATATATTCGGTAGACCGCGGGGTGGCACGCAACCCCTAGCGGCGCTAAGGCGGTCCTTACCGGGTGAGGCGGACTTCGCACGACGCGAGTTAGATGGACAAAACTGGCGGGTAAGCGAGGACATCGGTCGGAGGCTGGATCAACCGTTGCTGGTGGGTCGAACGACGTCCGAAGATGCAGGCGTGCTCGGAAATGCCGATGTGGTGGTGGCCACGGCGTCTTTGGAGGTCGGGTACAATGATGCGCGAGTGGGCGCAGTGCTGCAACATAAGGCGCCGAAGGACGCGGCGTCCTTCCTCCAGCGCCGCGGTCGCGCTGGGCGAAGTAGAGGTATGCGCCCATTAACCGTCACGGTGCTGAGCGATTACGGACGGGATCGGGTCGCGTTTCAAGCCTACGAACATCTTTTTGATCCCGTCCTTCCCGCCCAACCACTGCCCGTTCAGAACGAATATGTGCTTCGGATGCAGGCAACCTATGCGCTATTCGATTGGATAGCGGATCAGGCCGGTCAACAGGGACGCGGCTGGGCATGGGATGTCCTGAGCCGGCCGCAGGGTGACAGAGCGAGCGCAAGCGATGCCTTGCGCGAAGTCGCCAAACAAAAACTTCTCGACCTCAGTCGTGGCGAGCCCACGGCAATCGCTAGCCTAACGCAACACCTTCGCCGCGCTCTGAAGATTGACCAACCCACGGTCGAGACTCTCCTATGGCAGCCGCCCCGATCACTGCTGCTAGATGCCATCCCTACTCTGTCCCGGCGGCTCCATCGAAACTGGCGCATCGCACACCCGCCCCGCGACGGGATGCTCGATCTCTATACGGAGTGGCATCCGCTGCCCGATTTCGTGGCCCGCAACCTATTTAGCGATCTTAACCTCCCAGAAGTAACAGTCGTACTGCCCCCGGCCACGGTACAGTTAGACGAAAAGCAACGGGGGATGCCCATTGCCGCTGCCCTCGCCCAGTTGGCGCCGGGCCGCGTGACCCGCCGCTTCGCCGTTGAACGGGGCGGGCTCCACCATTGGTCGCCCCTTGATCCGGACATCGACGACCAGGCCCTTTTAATCAGTCAGTATGCGGAACTCTCCGAATATATTGGGGACTTTGTGACCTCGGAGGGGGCGTTTCACGTGTACCGTCCGTGGCGGGTTCGGCTGCAAGCGCCAGCCCGGCATATAGCGGGGCCGACGTCCAACGGTTCGTTTGTTTGGCGTTCTGAATTTGTGCCGCAGGGCGACCCACTCTCCATCGAGCTAGGCCCGCGCAGTCCTTGGCGGAGGCATGTTTCCAAAATCTCTTTCTACCTGCACCGACACCGGAGCAATATCGGGGTTCGTCGCTTTGCCCCGGGCGGTGAAGCCATCCTACGCAGACAGAGCGGCGACCGACGCATTAGGTATCGCTTTGTCGACGACGAGGGCGCGACCGCGGCGATCGGCTTTGAAATTGAGGTCGACGCGCTCAGCCTTCAGCTGAACCTTGATCTGGTTCTACAAAAGGCGGCCTTGACACTGCCGACGGACACACTCGCCGGTTGCCGGTCCGCCTATTTCCGGCACCTGATCCTGCACGACCCGGAAATGCCCAGCGACGTGGACCCGTTTCAGCGCGAATGGCTGCATCAAATCCTGCTCTCTGCTGCACTTGTGGACTCGGTAGATCAGAACGTCGGCCTCTCCGCTGCTGCGGTATCCATCTTGGACCAACCTGACGCGGTGGACCGCCTGCGCTTGGCTATGGCCGTTATCTTCCAGAATCAGGCCGTCAGTGATCTTGACGGCGAAGATGGCGCCCCGGACGACGCTCCCACTACCCATGCCGACGGCCACCTCAGCGGCCAAGAACAGGCGTTGACCGACGTCATGAACCGGGACGAGGTCCTGCAGCGCCTTCGAACTCTCTCCGAGCAGGCGAGCGAACCCGAGCCCCGCGCCGTTCGGGCTTGGATGGTCGACACGGTGGTCGCGACGCTGACGGAAGCTGTCCTCCAAGCGTGCGCTGCTATGGCACCGCGACACATTTCCGCCGACTCGCTTGTAGCGGACACCGAACATGCTACGTCGCCGACGATCTGGATCAGTGAAACCACGCTAGGTGGCGCGGGTGTGCTGCAGGCCATAGCCGAGCGAGCCGCTGAAGAGCCGCGGCTGCTTGCTCGAGCAATGGAAGGGGCGCTAGCCCCGACCGACCTCGAAGTCGCCGCGAACGGCCTCGAAGCCTTCGTGGAACTGGTGCACACGGATCGAGACGTGCGTGCAGCGGTCGCGCTGCTTCGTAGTGCTTCCGGCCACACCGAGAGGGAAGGATTGCGCGCCCGCCTCTACCAGTTGCTTGCTACGCGCGGGCTTGACGTTGGCCATGCCCTCAGTGTTTCGCTGAATGCACGACTTCTGACGCCCATGAATGGACCGGAACTTGATGGCTTGCTACATGACCTGTTGGCGCGCTGGAGGGATCTTGAGACGCGGATCGGCGTCGCGGTGGGCGTTCGCGAGATTGCCCATGTCTTTGGCGTGGATCCGAATGTCCGGGCGCGGTTGCGCATTGTGGTCGGGTCTGCCCACGAACTGGATCACGCCGAGGCAACGCAACTTCTCGCAAACGTGCTCTGGCCACGCGGTGTGGAGACCAGCCAACGGGCGCTTCAGTCCTACAGTCCATACGCCGCGCGACGACACGCTGACCCCCGACTTGCGCGAGCGCTCCTTGAGCGGTCCGGGCGGCGAGTATCCCTGGTCGATGTGGAATGGCGAGCCCGTCTCGGAGAGGCGCTAGCTGAGGAAGGGTCGGCGGAACTGTTCGCACCGGCGGCGGCCGCCGCTGCTTTCCGAACCGCGCTCCTGGAGGTACTTCTGGACCCTGTCGACGTCGGGTTTCTGCAATTTTTCCCTCGGGTGGAACGTGTCGAAAGCCATCCCGCCGGATGGGTCGCCACCCTGGTCGTGCAGGAGCAGGTATGACCGCTTCAAGGGATCTCACAGGCCCAGGTCAGACGCGGGCTATCCGAGACCTTCTCCAGTCTCTGTTCGCCATCGAATTGTTGTCACCTAGCCGCAGACTTTGGCTCGGTTTCGGCTGGATCACAGACATCGATATCCTCGACAATGAAGCTCGACAATTCTCCGCGCTGCAGCCGGATTGGCCCGCTGCTGCCATTCGCTTGTCGGCTGTGATCGAGGCCCTGGCCAACAAAGGCTGCGAGGTGATCGTGCTCACCCGGGATCATCCGCACAACGTGAGCTTTGTGGACAAGATGCGAGCGCTAGGAAGCGCCAATGGCGGCGCTGTGCGGACTCTCGTCACGCCCGATTTTCACGAGAAGGGCATACTGGGCGACGGCTATGTCTTGTCTGGATCCATGAATCTTACATGGAGCGGCATCACCGTAAACGACGAGCATGTTCTGCTTCGGCGGGATCCCGCCGCAGTGGCCGAGCGGCGGATCCAGCTTGAGGAGAAGTGGGGGCACGGCCGATGATTGGCGCTGCCGCATCCGAGGCCGAAAGCGTCTTAGCGGCATTTCGGGCTTTTGCTCCAAGCCCGCTTTCCGATCGGCACACAGCTTTGGAGGCTACGGCTAAGGATGCAGCGTTTCCCGGCGCCATACTCGCTTGGCCTCGTGGGAACAAGGTCACGATCTACTACGCCGTCGCTAACACGGCAGCGGAGTGGAGGCGTCTGCGTCCGCTTCTTCTGTCGTTCGTGGGGCCAACGCTTACCAACTTTGGGGGTCTCCCTTACCACCCAGAGGTTTACCAGCCTCACGAGAGGATTCTTGTGGATGCGGGCCTCGCAGCCGTTGCTAGGCTGGTGCCGTCGCCGGAAACGGCGGACAGCGCCGAGCGTGCGCTTGGCCGTCTCGTCGCGATGGTCGCGCGGACACCACCGAGTAACGAGCCCATTCCGGAACCTACCAGCCGACTGCTGGCGAGAATCCGAGACCACCTCAATGCGCTTGCAATCGACGACGCCTTCGCTGTTCTCCAGAGGTGCCGTTCGGAGCACCGTCTCGACGCGCTCAATCTGCGCTTTTTGGAAATTGAGATCCGGGCGGCCGCGCGCGATTGGTCCGCCATAGCCGGCATGCCAGCGTTTGAGTCCCTTGTACAGGCACGGCGTCCGGCGGCTGTGACCGCTGCCCTGTTGGAAAGCCTTTATTGGACGACATTTCGCGACCAAGCCTATGACATCGGTATTTATGCTGCTGCTGTACGACCGATGGCCCGCGATCTCATTCGTCTGCCGGCTTCGCCATTACTCGAGGAGGGCGCTTGGCGGCTCTACGCTATGGAGGCCTTGGCCACCGATCCCTCTGGCCTCCTCGCACAGGCCGCATTGGCTTCCGGCGCGGACCTTGGCGAGTTGGCGACCGTGCTGGTGCCCGGGTTGGTGGAGTCAACCGTCGTCCATGTGCACACCGAGAACGCTGAGCCGGCTGTTTTGGCCGCGCAGGCGGTTGCCGAAGCTGACCTCACCGGCAGTCTTTCGGCGTACGACCAAGCGAATGCGCTGCTGCAGGCGCTGCCAGAACCTGACCGCGAGAGCCTTCTTCGTTCCTACGTTGTTCGCCATGCGCTCTCTAACCTAGATCAGGAATTCGGCCAGGATGATCTGCCGACAAATTGGCCACATTGGCTCAGCGCGATAGCGCGACCCGCATTCACAAGCGCCGCAACCATCGCTCGCCGAGGTTCCGAAGAGTGGAGCACGGTTGACGAGTTGGGGGATCCAGCAACGGCATCTGGTTTGGCGGACTGCCTTCGGGGCGCATCGGACGAGCCTCCTGCGCTCGATCGCCTCCTGGAAGCGCTGCCGCATTTTGTGGCCTGGCTTCAGAAAGATCCGGAGTTCCCCCGCGTCTCTGGCCATGTCGTCTATGAAGCGGCCCTGGAGCGTATCATGTTGAGCGGGCGATTTGCCCCGTTGATGCTGGACTCTGCCGGGGTTCTGGCTCGAGCGCTACTATCGGGGGGCCTCCTGGCGACCGACTATCGTCGCCTCCTTCTTGACCTACTTGAGTATTCGGGAGAGAGCGCCGGACTTCGCTCAACCTACTGGCTGATCGATCTTGTCGAAGAGACGATCGCCGCCCCCGCGCCGGATCAAGCCGCGAGAGAGCAATTCTGGCAAGGAGCTGTCTCGCGGCTAATCCCGATTGCCCATCAACTTTCGCCCCTCCAGAGACGCAGTCTAATTGGGGTGGCCAATGCGCTGGGCTGGCCCGCGGCCCTCCCCACAGAGTTGGTCAATGCCAGTGCGGACGCTGCGAATGAGACGAAACTCGCAGCCAGCCTAGCAGGCAAGTTGATCGGGATTTACACGCTCACCGAGTCTGCCGGCGCCCAATCCGCGGCAATTCTCATGGAACTTGAGGCCACCCTACAGGTCCGGGTTAACAGCGAGCACGGTGGCAGCCCCAGCTTGCGCGCCCTCGCCGAGAACGCCGACCTCTTTGTCATCGTCGCGGGTTCTGCGACCCATGCCGCAACAGATTTCATTCGCGCTAGGCGAGGGGGACGGCCCGTCGTCTACGCTGCCGGGCGCGGAGCCGCGAGCATTCTGCGCGCTGTTGAGGAGTGGGTGCGGGAAGTCGGATAGCGGCAGACACGCACCGCCTCCCGGAAGGCCTGCCCGCCATAGCTGCGATTATTGCGGTGGTAGCCGGCTCGACACCGGCGGCTGCTGTCGTCGCCAGGATAGCGGGTGTGGTAACCACAAGGTAGCGCGGACGTCGTGGAACATGAGCCACGTGCTAAGCCTGAGGGCGAAGATGGCCAGCAGTAGTCCGGCCTGTGACCACCGGCCCGCTACAGTAGGGGCGCCATGACGTGACAGCCCATAAATCAGCCTTCGTTGCAGGCGTCTTGGTATTTCCCAAAGGCTGGAATCATGCCTCACCGTGCGGAAAGCACCACACCTCCATTGGAAGAGTTACGCTTGAGCGAGGTTAGACTGAAGTAACGATAATTACTCCGGGACCTGCGGCCCGGGCCTGCATCCCACCGAGAGACATGCCGCCCAGCAAGGCCAGGGCGAGACCAATCACCTGCATCGTTTTCATTTGCGATCTCCTTCGATCGTTGGTTCGAACACTTTGAAGGCCGGCCAGAAGGCGCGCTCGTGGTATGCTTTGGCAACCGGCCCCAATTCAATCGCCCACTGCGCGGTGTGGTAACGAGCGCTCCAAAGCCCCAGCTCGACCATGCTAGGCACCCAATAGTCGCGCAAATCCTGATTCTTCGCATAGCCGAACCGTTTGGCTACTTTGGCAAGCGGTTCAGGCGCGCGGTTCGCCACCGACAGTCCGTACTGCTCGAAATAGATACCCATCGCCTTATAGCTCAGGGCCTTGTCGAGAAAGTTCTCTCGGCAAAGGAGCGCAGCGTCATTTCTCAGCCGCTCCAGATTATTGCGGAGACCGTTCTCGAAGCCGCGCGCAATCAGCTGAAAAAGTCGGGAAATGCGGTGGCCATTCGGGCCGAGAGGTCCGAGCGCATCATGTGGCCACCACTGTCCGGCCTCAAGGCTATTATCTGCATCGTAACGGTGGTCGTTACGCAGCAGCCAATCCCTGGTGGCGTCCGCATGGAACACGACCTTCTTGCGAATTTCCCGTTTCTTGAAATGCTTGGTGGCCGCTTCAACCCGTCGCAGAATTTCCGCCAAGGGAGGTGGGCCCTTGCGCCCGCCGGCTGCGCCGCCCTGATCCGAGTCTTTTAGCACGGGACTTTTCTCCCAAAGATTCTCCTGAACGATGTAAGCAGCCTGACTCCTGAGCGCCAGTGGGTGAGGGGAAGACAGGTACCCTCAGGGGACCCCCCGTTGCACAGCCCGGGTAGGGGGCCGATGACCACGCCGTGTTGAAACGGGGCTGCCTTCAAACATCTCCAGTGCAACACCGCAATGCGCTTCCATTGGCATGCCCGCGATGGTCGCGGCGCCGAGTGCCCGTTGCGGCAAGGAGAAGAATGTTATGACCAAGTATCTCGCACTTTTGATGGCGGCCTCCACAGCGCTCACCGCCATCTCCCAGCCAGCCTCGGCTAACTGGTTCGAGAAGGCCTTGCACGATGCGGGCAACGCCGTCGAGAAAGGCCTGCACGACGCCGGCAATGCCACCGAGAAAGGCCTGCACGACACCGGCAACGCCGTCGAGAAGGGCCTGCACGACACCGGCAACGCCGTCGAGAAGGGCCTGCACGACACCGGCAATGCGGTCGAGAAAGGCCTGCACGACTCCGGTCACGCCCTGGAAAAGGCGGGACAGGATGTCGGTAAGTTCGTGGAGGAACATCCATGGGAGACTGTGGCCGTCATCACCTTCGTCGTCGGTGGCGGGTATCTCCTCGTCTACCAAGGCTATACCCTCAATATCGCCGTCGGCGAACAGGTTGTCGCTACCCTGACCAGCACCGAGCTCGGCTTGGGCTCGGTTGCCACGGGGGTGGGAACTGCCGTCGTCACCGCCAGCCAGCCGCCGTCCGCCGTCGAAGATGCGGGCGCGGACAGCGGGCAGCAGGCACCGAAGATCGATACCCCGGCCGGCAACAACGACGTGCGTTCTGTGGTCGAATTGCCGTCTCTCAACACGCCCCCTCCGGCATTGCCTGAAAACGCCTCGGATATCCGCAAACTCAACTTCGCCAGGGAAGTGGTGCTCTGGACACGGGACAGCCAGCCGATCGAGCTTTTCAACCCGGACGACTATGGCAACAGTATTTCGCCGATGGAGAAGGCCCTCCTCGAGGCACATATTAGTCTTGAGACTGTGCCCGACTCCGCCGCCGACGCCGCCGCCAAACAGCAGGCCGAAGACCGCCGCAACTTCATTCGCGACAAGGCGAAAGAGGTTGGAGTCGATCTGATGACGGGCAAGGTCCCGGACCCGAAGGACATTGCTAAGGACGTGCTGTTAGAGGTCCTGACACCAACCACCCTCGGGGACGGCCAGAGTGCCGCGCGGGAGTATTTGAAGCTGAAGGTCGATGACGAACTGCGCAAGTACGCTGAAAAGCGTGACCCCTGCATGAGGAAAGCCTTTGCGCCCGAATGCATCAAGCTTCCTGCCGGCGACGGCCCGGTCATTCACGCGGCGCCCTAAATCCACATTTTCGTGGGGCCCGGACCGTTTGTTCGGGTCCTTTTCTGTTTGGCC
The DNA here is from genome assembly GCF_040318035.1 of Mesorhizobium sp. M1329. Taxonomy (NCBI): domain Bacteria; kingdom Pseudomonadati; phylum Pseudomonadota; class Alphaproteobacteria; order Hyphomicrobiales; family Phyllobacteriaceae; genus Mesorhizobium; species Mesorhizobium sp. M1329. The sequence goes on from NZ_JAMYLN010000007.1 coordinate 68,098, forward strand.
CAACCTCCACGATAATTTGCTCCGACAAATCGTTAGTGTAGCGGGGTAGCGAGCTGGATAAGGTCCTGGGAGATGATGGTGGCACCATCCCACGTTCGCCCCTTCTTCGCCGGCGCTTGCACTTAGCAAAGAGGCGATTCCTCGCACGTCCGCGGCGCGGCCAGTTTGAGAGCCTCGTCGATATGAAGATATCCTTGAGTGACGCCCCTTGCAGCGTGGCCGTACGTCGCGCCAGATTGATGAAGCGTGCCCGCAACGACGAACGCCGCCGCTCTAACGAAGAACGGCGTATAAACCGCAGTCCTGCGCGCGTCCGCAACAGCGGACGATCGTCGCGCGCGGGATGAAGGAAATTCGCCCCCACCGCGGGCGGGTAAGCGGGACAGCCGTAGGAGCGTCAGCATAGCGCCGGCCGTAGGACGGGACGCGGGACCGACTGTCCCCGTCCGCGATGGTCCGCATGCCCCGTCAGGGGATGGAAACCGCCCAGCCGAGACCGCCTGCGGGCTCGGTGTTACGACAGTCCGACCGGGCCGCTAGGTCGGGATGCCGACGGAGACGTGGTCTTGAGCGAACGGTCGGCGAAGCTCCATCTCAGCAGACCTGGGTGCGGCGGGTTCAGGATACTGGCAACGCAAAGACTCGAGCGCGAGACGGCAAGCTGTGGCAGTTCGGCTTTCCTTCATCCAGTTCGACGTCTGGCATCTGTCCGCCGATCAGAGGACATCATGGTCTGTGGCATCGCGAAAAATCATCCTATCGCCGCCGAATCCGACCGAAAGTGCGCTTGTTTTCGGTGAGTTTTTGGTGAGTCTTTTGAATACGCACATCCTATAAATCCGCCTAAGCGATTGATTTTATTGGCGCACCCGACAGGATTCGAACCCTGTGACCTCTGCCTTCGGAGGGCGACGCTCTATCCAGCTGAGCTACGGCTGGATCTCGCGGGGGCAGTTCGCCGACCCTGCCCATGCCCATGCCCATGCACTGAGAGGCATTTCTCAAATACCCACCAACGTTCACCTTCGTCGTGCCATGGCGTCTTACCGCGTGGTCGGTCGATCGCGCGGCCGAAGACGGGCACCATCTCGCCACGTATCCGGTGCCGGGACGCCTTGGCGCACCACTTCGCTGAAAAGGACGAAGAAAGTGATAAGCTTTTTCATGTGCACCGCGTGTGCACGTCGCGCTCTAAGTGGTTGTTTCTTAACCTATCGCTCCCATCCATCAGTGGGACGACCCTCGACACCAGCGTCCATATTGCCCACGAGTGTGAACGCGGCGAAGCGGCCAAAGCCGCCGCGTATCGGAATAGTCACGCCACTGTGAATCCGGATTAGGCAGTCGGCGAAAAAGCGCTGCTGAGATGCCGATGGCAGCCGCAACGTCCGGCGGTCCCATTGAACGAGCCAGACCGACCAGGGGGTCAATGTCCTCGTATCGTTGCCCGCTATATTGCCGTGCCCATGAAATGGATACCATGAAGAACCTTAAGCGCTGGTCCTGCGGCGAGGAGGACAGCCAATGGACTTACCTGCGCCGAGCCACCTGATAATCCAAGGCCCAATCGGGTCGAGTGCCCGTCACACATGATCCGCCATATCGGATTGTTCAGCGCGAAGTATGGCAGCGACATTGAACTCATGAGGGAAGGGCTGGAGCTTCTGACCAGGATTCCTCACGCGTTGCGACTAGAGATTGCCCTTAACCACAAATCCGATCTATTGAGCAAAGAAATCGACGTCATCGTGTACCCTGAATTCGAGAATGATGTCGGACGCCGCCTACAAAGCGCATGAGCTTTACCTGGAGGCCGTTAGGCGCGTGCGTCCGCTTCGAGAGCTGCGGCTTGCCGCCGACTACGATGTTGCGACTGCTGTTTCCCGCGACAAGCGCGATGCCTGAGCCTTCGGATCAGCACCTTCAGGCGGTGGCAACGATCGCCTTCACAATGCCCTTGCTGCCTTGCTGCTCTAAGACCTTCACGTTATCGATCAGCCGGATTTCGCCGAGCCACGCCGCAATAAGCAGTCGCGCAGGTCGATCGAGCGCCTGCAACGGCTCGAGAGTCTCTTCTGCCCGCAGTTCCAGATACTCGACTTGAGCGTAGTCGGCGGCGACGATCGCCGCCCGCGCTTCGACAAGCGTTGGGCCAATCGGTGCTCCGTTCGTGAGTTGCCCGGCCAGCTCGAACAGGATCGATGCAAGCTTCGGCGCGGCCTGCCGCTCGGCCGGCGTGAGGCGGACATTGCGCGAAGACAAGGCCAAACCGTCGGGCTCGCGTACAGTGGGGCAGCCGACCACGGTGATCGGAATATCGAGATCCCGCGCCAGGCGCCGCACGACATGCAACTGCTGAAAATCCTTCTCGCCAAAGAAGGCGAGATCGGCCCCGGTCTGAAGGAACAGCTTGGCCACGACGGTCGCCACGCCGTCGAAATGGCCGGGCCGGAACGCGCCGCACATGCCGTCGCTGACGCCGTCCACCGAAACCGTGGTGGCGAAGCCGTCCGGGTATATCTCCGCGGCGTCCGGCACGTAGAGCAAATGCGCGCCAAGAGACGCGAGCTTTGCCGCATCCTCCTTCTCAGTGCGCGGATAGGCGGCGAGGTCTGCCGCGCTGTTGAACTGCTTCGGATTGACGAACAGCGTCACGATCACCCGGTCGGCTTTTTCGAGTGCGGTGCGGACCAGGCTGAGATGCCCCTGGTGCAGCGCGCCCATCGTCGGGACGACCGCGACGCTTGCGCCTTCGCGGCGCCATTCCGCAACCGTCGCGCGCAACTCCGCAACGGTCCTGACGATCGGCACGTTCATGCAGCTTCTCCGCCCTTGATGCTTTTGGGCGCATCGCCGAAGACATGCTCAGTGCTCGGAAAGCGCCGCTCGCGCACGTCGCGCGCGTAGGCCGCGATCGCAGTTTCGGCCTGCTCGCCGAGCTGCGCATATCGCTTGACAAATTTCGGCTGGAACGGCGTGAACATCCCCAGCATGTCGTCGACCACGAGGATCTGGCCGTCACATGAGGACGAAGCGCCGATGCCGATGGTGGGGACCGCGAGGTTCGCGGTGATCCGGCGCGCGAGTGCCTCCGGCACCTTTTCGAGGACGACCGCGAAGGCACCGGCTTCCGCAACCGCGGCGGCATCGCGCAAGATCCGCTCGGCGTCGTCGCCGCGCCCCTGCACCTTGTAGCCGCCAAAGGTGTTGACCGCCTGCGGGGTCAAGCCGACATGCCCCATGACCGGGATGCCACGTGCAGCAAGGAATCGGATCGTCGCAGCCATACCCTCGCCGCCTTCGATCTTGACGGCGCCGCAGCCGGTCTCCGCCATCAGCCGGGCAGCGTTACGAAAGGCCTGCTCGGGGCCCTCTTCATACGATCCGAACGGCATGTCCACGACCATCAGCGCGCGCCCGACGCCGCGGCGAACCGACTGTCCATGCATGATCATCATGTCGAGCGTGACGCCAAGCGTGGAGGGCAGGCCGTGAAGCACCATGCCGACGCTGTCGCCGACGAGCACGATGTCGCAATGCCTGTCGACGAGCCTCGCCATCGGCGTCGTGTAGGCCGTCAGGCACACCAGCGGCTGGCCACCCTTGCGGGCGACGACATCTGGTGGCGTCATGGCTTTCAATTCGCCAGTCGCACTCAATGGTGCCTCCTTCCCATGCGTCATCTATCCGTGGGGCCGCGTTTGGCATATTTTTGTGCCAGTGCGAAGAGCCAAATGACCGCATCGCTGCCCGACGTTGACGAGCGGACGAGCGCAGTCCACGGTCGCGGCAAACTGGTCTGCGCTGCCTCGAAGCGGGACCGAGCCGTTTTGGGAAACATGCAGGACCAGACGACAGGATCCAGGAAGGACGAGCCGCCGGCAACGACCACGAAGCAAACGTGGACCTGATCGCCGTAGTCGTTGCGCTCGCGGAAGGCGAGCCCTGCGTCCTCACCATCGGCCAGGCCAATGCCCTGCCCTCGGGCCCGTTCGAACTCGGCCACCGCTCCCTCCAGTCGGGCCTGAGGGCGTGGGTGGAGCACCAGACCGGTCACCTACTGGGCTATATCGAGCAGCTATACACCTTCGCCGACCGCGACCGGATCGGAGACGAGCGCCAGCAGCGCGTTATCTCGATCAGCTATCTCGCCCTGACCCGCAAGGACCAAGCCGCGAACTCGCCCAAACGCAGATGGCGCAGCTGGTACGACTATTTCCCGTGGGAAGACCGCCGCGCCGGCGTTCCGGCGATCGTCGCGGACATCCTACAGCCACGCCTGTTCGCCTGGGCGGACGCCGCCGGCGAGGCGCAGATTCGGCGCCATCGCCGGCAGCGGGCAGCAATCGCCTTCGGTTTCGACGACCACGCATGGAACGAGGAATTCGCGCTGCAGCGCTACGAACTCCTCTACGAAGCGGCACTGGTGGAAGAAGCAACCCGCGGACACGCTGTGAGCCCCTCCCCGCTGGGCCCGGGCTCTCCATGGTCTCCGACCACCGCCGCATCCTTGCTACTGGCATCGCGCGGCTGCGCTCCAAGATCAAATACCGCCCCGTGGTGTTCGAGTTGATGCCGCCAGCATTCACTTTGCTGCAATTGCAGCGCACTGTCGAAGCGCTCGCTGGCAGACTGATCCACAAGCCGAATTTCCGGCGGCTCATCGAGCAGCAGGATCTTGTCGAGGATGTGGGGGAGACGACAGCCGATACCGTCGGACGGCCCGCCAAGCTCTTCCGCTTTCGTCATGCTGTCCTCGACGAGCGGGCGGTCGCCGGGACGAAATTGCCGCTGTCGCGGGCTTGACTCCATTTATTCTCAGAGAGAGTATATGCTATAATTATACTCACTATGAGAATAATGAGGAGCTCGGATGCCAACTTCGCTGCCCACCGCCGCATCGCTCTATGATCGTGTCCAGCGGGTAATCCCGCCGATGGAATGGCCGACTTTCGCCAGCGATATCGACGCCATCCTCGAACTGAAGCGGCAGCGAAATGCCGTCATCCTGGCGCACAATTACCAGACGCCGGAGATCTTCCACTGTGTCGCCGACATCGTGGGCGACAGCCTGGCGCTTGCTCGCAAGGCGATGTCGACTGAAGCCGATGTCATTGTGCTGGCCGGCGTGCATTTCATGGCCGAGACGGCGAAGTTGCTCAATCCGAAAAAGACGGTGCTGGTTCCTGACCTCAGGGCAGGCTGTTCGCTGGCGGACTCCATTGCCGCCGAGGACGTCCGCCTGCTGCGGCAACGTTATCCGGGCGTACCGGTCGTCACCTATGTCAACACGTCAGCCGAGGTGAAAGCCGAGTCCGACATCTGCTGTACCTCCGGCAATGCCAAGGCCGTGGTGGAGTCGCTGGGCGTTCCTCGGGTGATCATGCTGCCGGACGAGTATCTGGCCCTGAACATCGGCACCCAGACCGACGTTGAGATCATCGCCTGGAAAGGGCATTGCGAGGTGCATGAGCGCTTCACGCCAGCCGACATCAGGGAGTTGCGCGAAAGTCATCCAGGCGTGACGGTGCTGGTGCATCCCGAATGTCCGCCGGAAGTCGTCGCGGAAGCTGACTTCTCTGGTTCGACTGCCGCTATGTCCGACTATGTCGGACGACGAAAACCGCCCCGGGTCGTGCTGATGACGGAATGCTCGATGAGCGACAATGTCGCGGTCGAGCATCCCGAGGTCGAGTTCATACGGCCCTGCAATCTGTGCCCGCACATGAAGCGGATAACACTTGCCAATATCCGTATAGCACTCGAGCAGAACCGCCATGTCGTGACCATCGAGCCGGAGATTGCCGGGCGCGCGCGGCTGGCCGTCGAGCGGATGCTGGCCATATGAGCATGGACGTTCTCGATCTCGGCGGCCGGCCGGTCATCGTCGGCGGCGGCATAGCCGGGCTGATGACCGCGCTGCATCTGGCGCCTGAGCCGGTGCTTCTCCTGTCGAGATCGCCACTTGGCGCGGACGCGTCGAGCACGTGGGCGCAGGGTGGGCTTGCGGCCAGCCTGGGCGAGGATGATGAACCGGCGCTTCATCTTTCCGACACACTCGCCGCAGGCGACGGTCTTTGCGATGCGCAAGCAGCTAGGCGCATCGTCTACGCGGCGGCCGCCGCGATTGAGGATCTAGCGCGCCTCGGGGTTCGCTTCGATCGAACGCCCGCAGGTGCTCTTCGTCTTGGGCTGGAAGCCGCGCATGGTCGGCGGCGCATCGTTCATGCCGACGGTGACGGCAGCGGACGGGAGATAATGCGCGCACTTGTCGCCGATGTGCGCTCCACGCCGACAATAGCGGTCATCGAGGGTATCGCCGGCGGCGTTCGCGCGGCAATCGAGCGCGCGCGAAGCAGCGTCGGCCATCTCGTCAAGATCGAAGTCGAGGTCGATACGCTGGCCCAGTTGGAAGAGGTCCTGGCCCTCGCCCCCGACGTCGTACTGCTCGACAACATGTCGATCGACGAGTTGCGCCAGGCGGTGGCCATGGTTGCCGGCCGGGCGATCACCGAGGCGTCTGGCAGGGTCACGCCCGCAACGGCGCCGGCTGTCGCCGCAACCGGTGTCGATCTGATCTCCATCGGCTGGTTGACTCACAGCGCGCCGATCCTCGATATCGGTCTCGACTACAGTGAGTTCTGATCGTCGGGGCTGACCATCGGCAGTCGACCGGGCTCTTCTCGCCGCGGTCCGCCAGGATCAAGGGCGCCCACGTCGCTATAACGCAAGGAACAGGATGGAAATGCAGCCAGCAATTTCGGATTTGACGATGCCCAAGGCCCAATCCAATGAGAGCCGGCGGATGTGGACCCTGGAAGAGGCCCGGGCACTGCATGACGCGCCTTTCAATGACCTGCTGTTTCAGGCGCAAATCGTTCACCGGCAGAATTTCGATCCCAACAAGGTCCAGCTCAGCCGACTTCTCAGCATCAAGACAGGCGGATGCCCGGAGGATTGCGGCTATTGCAGCCAGTCGGCGCATCACGAAACCGGCCTGAAGGCCTCGAAGCTGATGGAGGTCCGGCGCGTCATCGCCGAGGCGACCAAGGCGCGCGACGCCGGCGCCACCCGCTATTGCATGGGCGCGGCCTGGCGGAACCCCAAAGCGCGCGACATTGATGCGGTCGTGGCAATGGTCGAAGGCGTCAAGGCGCTCGGTATGGAGACCTGCATGACGCTCGGCATGCTCGATCTTGAGCAAGCCTCTCGTCTGAAACAGGCGGGCCTCGACTACTACAACCACAACATCGATACGTCAGAACGTTACTACAGCGAGGTCATCTCGACCCGCACGTTTGCCGACCGGCTGGATACACTCGCCAATGTCCGCGACAGCGGCATCAAGATCTGCTGCGGCGGCATTGTCGGCATGGGTGAAGAGCCTGTGGACCGGATCGACATGCTGGTGACGCTGGCCAACCTGCCTGAGCATCCGCAAAGCGTTCCGATCAACATGCTGATCCCAATCGAGGGCACCCCGCTTGCCGAGGCTAAACCCATTGAGCCGATCGAATTCGTGCGCGTGATCGCGCTGGCACGCATCATGATGCCGAAATCGCACGTCCGACTTTCTGCCGGCCGCACCGCCATGACCGACGAGATGCAAGCGCTGTGCTTCTTTGCTGGCGCCAATTCGATCTTCGTCGGCGACACGCTGCTGACGGCGGACAATCCCGGCGAGGACAAGGATAGTCTGCTGTTCCGGCGCCTCGGCATCGAGCCGATGGAACTCGAGGCGCAATGAACGGGGCGCTCCTCGCCCGCTATGACGCGACCTTGCAGGGGCTGGCGCGCAAGGACCGGCTGCGGATGCTGTCGCCGCGTGCCGGGATCGACTTCTCGTCGAACGACTACCTCGGGCTCGCCGCCTCGAGGAGGCTCGGCGACGCGGTTGCGGCGGCGATCGCGCAGGGCACGCCGGTCGGCGCCACCGGATCGCGGCTGTTGCGCGGCAATGCGCCGGAACACGAGGCCGTGGAGGCGGAGGCGGCGGTGTTCTTCGGAGCCGAACGCGCACTATTCTTCGGCAGCGGCTACATCGCCAACTTCGCTCTCCTGACCGCCCTGCCGCAGAAGGGCGACCTGTTGGTCCTCGACGAGCTCGCTCATGCCAGCATGCATGAGGGCGCACAAGCCGGGCGCGCCGAGGCCAGGCTGGCCGCGCACAACGACGTCAACGCTGTCGAGGACGCGATCACGCGCTGGCGCGCCGAAGGCGGCATGGGGCGCGTCTGGATCGCGGTCGAGAGCCTCTACAGCATGGATGGCGACTGCGCACCGATGGAGAGCCTCGTTGCGCTTGCCGATCGGCACGAGGCATTCCTCGTCGTCGACGAGGCGCATGCCACCGGCGTCTGGGGACCGGACGGCCGGGGACTGGCCGCCGCTTTCGAGGGCCGCGACAACATCATCGCGCTCCACACATGCGGCAAGGCGCTTGGCGCGTCCGGAGCGCTTGTCACCGCTCCACGAACGCTGTGCGACTATCTCATCAACCGGTGCCGGCCATTCATCTACGCCACCGCGCCATCGCCGCTGATGGCGGTCGCGGTGCGTGAGGCGCTGACTATTCTGTCCGACGAGCCCATGCGTCGTGCTCAGTTGCATGAGCGTGTCGCTTTCGCGGGCCGGCAACTGACCGACCGTTGCGGCGTGACTCTCAGCGGCTCGCAGATCCAGCCATTTGTCATCGGCGAGAACAGGCGCACCATGGCGGTGGCGGCGGCATTGCAGGCTCGCGGTTTCGACATAGGCGGCATACGTCCGCCGACGGTGCCCGAGGGCACGTCGCGGCTGCGCATTTCGCTGACGCTCAACGTCGACGAAGCCGACATTTCGGCCATGGTCGAGGCGCTCGCCGAGGTGTTGGCCACGGCATGACCAAGCGCATCGTCGTCACCGGAACAGACACCGGAATTGGCAAGACTGTTTTTTCGGCCGGGCTCGCCGGCCTGCTCGACGGCTTCTACTGGAAGCCGGTGCAGTCGGGCCTTGACGAGGAGACCGACAGCGAAGTCGTTGCCCGGCTTTCCGGCTTGCCGCCAGGGCGCGTGCTGCCGGAAGCCTACCGCTTGAAGAGCCCGCTTTCGCCGCATCGTTCGGCCGAAATCGACGGAGTCGCGATCGAGGCGTCTGATCTCTCGCTTCCGGTCGTGCCGGGTCCGCTCGTCATTGAAGGCGCCGGCGGCCTGATGGTGCCGCTCAATCGGCGCACAAGGTTCATCGACATATTCGCGCAATGGCAACTGCCCGTCATTCTGTGCGCCCGCACCGCGCTCGGCACAATCAATCACACCCTGCTGTCGATCGAGGCGCTGCGAGCCCGGTCCATCCCGCTCATCGGCATCGCCTTCATCGGCGATGAGATGGCCGACACTCAAAGGACAATCGCCGAATTCGGCGATGTGCCACAACTCGGCAGGCTGCCGTACCTCGATCCGCTGACCGGCGAAACGCTGAGAGACGCGATGATTGCCGGTTTTGATCTCGCCCTGGTTGGCGGAGGCGAATGATGTCCCAGTCCAATGTGTGGCATCCCTTCACCCAGCACGCGCTCGAGCCAGCGATCCCTGAAATCGTCCTGACAGAAGGCGCCTATCTCCACAAGGCCGACGGCGCGCGCATCCTGGACGCCATTTCCTCCTGGTGGGTCGTCACCCATGGCCACCGCCATTCCCGCATCATGAAGGCTATCGAGACGACCGCGTCGAGCCTCGACCAGATCATCTTTGCAGGCTTCACGCACGAGCCGGCCGAACGGCTCGCCGAGGCGCTTGTCGGCCTCGCTCCCTCCGGACTCGACTGGGTGTTCTATTCGGACAGCGGCTCGACCGCCGTCGAAGTCGCACTGAAGATGGCGCTCGGCTATTTCCGCAACATCGGCGCGCCGCGCTCGCGCATCGTCGTCATGGAGCACAGCTATCATGGCGACACCATCGGCACGATGAGCGTCGGCGCCCGCGGCGTGTTCAATGCCGCTTACGAGCCTTTGCTGTTCGAGGTGGACACCATCCCCTTCCCGGCCGCCGGGCGCGAACAGGAAACGCTGGATCGTTTCGAGGCCGTCAGCCGCGACCGGCGCGCCGCCGCGCTGATCGTCGAGCCGCTCGTGCTTGGCGCCGGCGGCATGCTGATGTATCCGGCCTGGGTCCTGGCCGAATTGAAAAAGATCACTGAGGCCTCCGGCACGCTGCTGATCGCCGACGAAGTGATGACCGGCTGGGGGCGCACCGGAACCATGTTCGCCTGCGAGCAGGCATCCATCTCTCCGGATATCCTGTGCACCTCGAAAGGCTTGACCGGTGGCACCATCCCGCTGGCGGCCACACTCGCTACCGATGCCATCTTCCAGGCCCATTATTCCGAGGACCGGCAGAAGACCTTTTTCCACTCGAGCTCCTACACCGCCAATCCGATTGCCTGCGCGGCCGCACTCGCCAATGTCGAGATCTGGCGCGACGAGCCGGTGGTCGAGCGGATAGCGGCCCTGAGCGCGATGCAGGCCGCCGGGATTCGGCGCTTTAGCTACAATTCCAACTTCACCGACTGCCGGGCGACCGGAACGATCGCGGCGCTGGATCTGCGCGCCGACTCGACCGGCTATCTGGCCGAGATCGGCCCGAAGCTGCGCGCGTTCTTCCTCGACCAGGGCCTGCTTGTGCGCCCGCTCGGCAATGTCCTCTATCTTCTGCCGCCCTATTGCATCACCGGCGACGAACTCGACCGGCTCCATGACGCCATCGAGGAAGCCGGCGAACGCTTCGGTTCGAGGCCATGAGCAAATCGTCGCGCATTCTCGGGTTTGGTCATCATGTGCCCGGGCGAAAGGTCGAGAACCCGGAAATTGAAAACCGTCTCGGCCTCGAGTCGGGCTGGATCGAGCGGCGCACCGGAATTCGCTCGCGCTTCTGGGCAACCAGCGAAGATACGCTGTCCGGCCTTGCCGCGAATGCTGGTGACATGGCGCTGGCGAACGCCGGCATCGATCGCAGCGACATTGGTCTGTTGTTGCTTGCCACCTCGACACCCGATCACCTCCTGCCGCCAAGCGCGCCGCTGGTCGCACATCGGCTGGGACTGAGCCGCGCCGGTGCCGTCGACCTGACCGGCGCCTGTGCCGGCTTCATCTATGCGCTGATGTTCGCGGACGGATTCACCCGCCTGCATGGCAAATCGACCCTTGTCATCGCCGCCAACATCCTCAGCCGCCGCATCAATCCGGCCGAGCGCGCCAGCGCCGTCCTGTTTGCCGATGCCGCCGGCGCTCTGGTGATTGGTCCTTGCGAGGACCACTGTCGGGGCATTCTCGGCGCCTCGCTGGATTCGGACGGCTCGCGCTATGGGCTGATCCAGATTCCCGCTGGAGGAAGCAGCACGCCGTTCCATGATGACCTCGACCTTGGGCAGACCCGAATGACGATCACCGACGGCCGTGAAGTGTTCGCCAAGGCCGTGGACATGATGACTGCTTGCTCAGAGGACGCATTGGCCGCAGCCAGAATGCAGCCGCAGGACATCGATCGGTTCGTGCCGCATCAGGCCAATGCCCGCATTTTCGATGCGGTGGGGAGGAACCTCGGCATAGCAGACCGAACAATCGTCAAGACGATCGCCGAATACGGCAATTCCTCCGCCGCGACGATCCCGCTCTCCCTGTCGCTGGCCCATCGCACGGAGCCGTTTCGGTCTGGTGAGAAAATCCTTCTGGCGGCAGCGGGCGCGGGCCTGAGCGGCGGCGCACTCGTGGTCGGTGCATAGCCGATCGCCACCGGTCGCCCACGATACGGGGTCTCTCGTACCCGGCAGGCGGTTTGAACCACAGATCGCCTCAGCTTGCCGCCGAATCCGCGCCAAGGCTTGCCTCGAAGTGATTCCGATTTGATTCCGGACCAAACTTGACAAGCAGGTATGCCGGAATCAAAAAGCCCGCAAGCAGTTGAACTTGCGGGCTAATTTTGGTTGCGGGGACAGGATTTGAACCTGTGACCTTCAGGTTATGAGCCTGACGAGCTACCGGGCTGCTCCACCCCGCGTCAACCCTAAAGGTAAGCCTTGGCTCACCGGATTCAAGCTTCCGCCAAATGAAAGGGCCGCTTTCGCGGCCCGGAGTCCCGTTGGCGGGCCTGTTCGTAAGGAGAAGATTAAACAACGTGCGCTTGGCAGACCTGGCAGCGACCTACTCTCCCGCGTCTTGAGACGAAGTACCATCAGCGCTGGAGCGTTTCACGGCCGAGTTCGGAATGGGATCGGGTGCAGCCGCTCCGCCATAACCACCAGGTCGGCAAAACGCACGTTGCTCGAGAAGCTGTTTTCTGTGCCATCCATCGTGTTCACGATGGACATTAGGAATGAGAACGATCAAGCCGATCGAACTATTAGTACCGGTAAGCTTCAAGCGTTGCCGCTCTTCCACACCCGGCCTATCAACGTGGTCGTCTTCCACGGTTCTCAGGGAATACTCGTTTTAAGGTGGGTTTCCCGCTTAGATGCCTTCAGCGGTTATCCCGTCCGGATATAGCTACCCTGCTATGCGGCTGGCGCCACAACAGGTCCACCAGAGATCCGTCCATCCCGGTCCTCTCGTACTAGGGACAGATCCTTTCAATATTCCTACACCCACGGCAGATAGGGACCGAACTGTCTCACGACGTTCTGAACCCAACTCACGTACCGCTTTAAATGGCGAACAGCCATACCCTTGGGACCTGCTCCAGCCCCAGGATGCGATGAGTCGACATCGAGGTGCCAAACAACCCCGTCGATATGGACTCTTGGGGGTCATCAGCCTGTTATCCCCGGCGTACCTTTTATCCGTTGAGCGATGGCCCTTCCACGCGGGACCACCGGATCACTATGACCGACTTTCGTCTCTGCTCGACTTGTCAGTCTCGCAGTCAGGCAGGCTTATGCCATTGCACTCAGCGAACGATTTCCGACCGTTCTGAGCCCACCATCGCGCGCCTCCGTTACTCTTTAGGAGGCGACCGCCCCAGTCAAACTACCCACCATACATTGTCCCGGACCCGGATAACGGGCCGCGGTTAGACATCCATAGTGATAAGGGTGGTATTTCAAGGGTGGCTCCACCTGAGCTGGCGCCCAGGTTTCAAAGCCTACCACCTATCCTACACATGCCACTACGAATGCCAATGTAAAGCTATAGTAAAGGTGCACGGGGTCTTTCCGTCTAACCGCAGGAACCCCGCATCTTCACGGGGAATTCAATTTCACTGAGTCTATGCTGGAGACAGCGGGGAAGTCGTTACGCCATTCGTGCAGGTCGGAACTTACCCGACAAGGAATTTCGCTACCTTAGGACCGTTATAGTTACGGCCGCCGTTTACTGGGGCTTCGATTCAGAGCTTGCACCCCTCCTCTTAACCTTCCAGCACCGGGCAGGCGTCAGACCCTATACGTCGTCTTGCGACTTCGCAGAGCCCTGTGTTTTTGATAAACAGTCGCTACCCCCTGGTCTGTGCCACCCTCCCATGCTTGCGCATGAAAGGGTCACGCTTCTTCCGAAGTTACGCGTGCAATTTGCCGAGTTCCTTCAGCATAGTTCTCTCAAGCGCCTTGGTATACTCTACCAGTCCACCAGTGTCGGTTTCGGGTACGGTCTATAAGGAGGAGCTATTTCCTGGAACCACGCAGCAGCCCTTTCAATCCGATAAGATTGGACTACCTCAATGATCCGTCACTTCCTCCAGGCCCACGAATATTAACGTGGTTCCCATCGTCTACGCATTTCTGCCTCGACTTAGGGGCCGGCTAACCCTGCTCAGATTAGCTTTAAGCAGGAACCCTTGGACTTTCGGCGGGGGAGTCTCTCACTCCCCTTACGTTACTCATGTCAGCATTCGCACTTCTGATACCTCCACCACCCCTCACGGGTATGGCTTCATCAGCTTACAGAACGCTCCGCTACCGCTTGCATTGCTGCAAACCCTAAGCTTCGGTGTATGGCTTTAGCCCCGTTACATTTTCGGCGCAAAGACCCTTATTTAGACCAGTGAGCTGTTACGCTTTCTTTAAATGATGGCTGCTTCTAAGCCAACATCCTGGTTGTTTTGGGATCCTCACATCCTTTCCCACTTAGCCATAACTTGGGGACCTTAGCTGTAGGTCAGGGTTGTTTCCCTTTTCACGACGGACGTTAGCACCCGCCGTGTGTCTGCCGACTATTACTCCCAGGTATTCGGAGTTTGGTTAGGTTTGGTAATCCGGTGAGGACCCCTAGCCCATCCAGTGCTCTACCCCCTGGGGTATTCGGTCGACGCTCTACCTAAATAGATTTCGCGGAGAACCAGCTATTTCCGAGTTTGATTGGCCTTTCACCCCTAGCCACAAGTCATCCCGAACTATTGCAACAGTTATGGGTTCGGTCCTCCAGTAAGTGTTACC
>NZ_JAMYLN010000007.1:87500-229505 GCF_040318035.1 Mesorhizobium sp. M1329
CGGACCGCATCGAGGTGCTGTTCTCGCAGCCCGATGGCGACGACCAGGCGTCCGACGAATCCGAGCTGCTTTACGTCTCCGCGACTTTCGGCGGCACGACGCGAAATTTCTACCGTTTCCAGATGCAGGACGGCAGCACCGACTACTTCGACGAAAACGGCAGCAGCGCCGAGCAGTTTCTGCTGCGCAATCCCTTGCCCAATGGCCGGTTTACGTCCGGGTTCGGTGCCAGGCGTCACCCCATTTTGGGGTATGTGAAAATGCACACCGGCACCGACTGGGCAGCTCCCGTGGGATCGCCGATCATTGCCGCGGGCAACGGCGTCGTCGAAAAGGCCGGCTGGGCCGGCGGCTATGGCAAGCAGATCATCTTGCGTCACGCCAATGGCTACGAGACGTCCTACAATCACCAGAGCGCCTTTGCCAAAGGCATCGAGCCGGGTGTTCGCGTTCGCCAGGGTCAGGTTATCGGCTATCTCGGCTCAACCGGCCTCTCCACCGGTCCGCATCTTCATTACGAACTGATCGTCAACGGCACCAAGGTCGATTCGATGCGCGTCCGCCTGCCGGTCGGCAAGACGCTGAAGGGCGACGACCTCGTCGCCTTCAAGCGCGAGCGGGAACGCATCGACGACCTGCTCAAGCAGGAAGACAGCAATCAGTTGAAGGTCGCGAGCGCCAAGATCGAAGGCTGAGCCGACGTTTTTCGTCGTCAGCCCTGCTGATTCGCCGTGTCGCGCGCCCATGGCAGCCGCTCGCCCGAAACCGTCGTCCACGCAGTGATTGCCGAAAGCAGGCAAAGCAGCGCGGTCACTGCGGCAACGGCGGCGAATGCCGCGTCGCTGGCGGCAAGTCGCGCCGCATCGAGGCCGGGCGCCAGGCCGGCTGGCGGCGGTTCGCCGAAACCCGGAATGCCGGAGCCGGCACCGGTGCCGAGCACGCCAGCGTAAACCCAGGCCGCCAGCGATCCCATCGCCGCCACGGCGATCAGGCCGCCGATGCGCGAAACGGCGTTGTTGATGCCCGAGGCCGCACCCGTATCCTTGTCCTCGACCGCCGTCATGATGGCGGTCGACAGCGGCGATACCACCAGCGCCATGCCGAACCCCATCAACGCCATCAGCGGGAATACCCCCAGCCAGAAATTGTGGATGCCCCAATAGGCCAGCAAGGCAAGTCCGGCAAAGGCAAGAGCCACAACCAGACTGCCGCTGGCGATCGGAAAGCGAGGCCCGATGCGGTCGGACCACTGGCCGACCGGTCCGGACAACAGTGCGATCAGTGCCGACAACGGCAGGAATATGAAGCCGACCTCGGCCGCGCTCAGCCCCCATCCGGCGATCATGAGCATCGGCAGATAGAACAGATTGGCCGACAGCGCGAAATAAAGGAAGAAGGTCGCCACATTGGCGCCCGCGAACGCGCCGATCCGAAACAGCGACAGATCGATCATCGGCTCGCGCCGCCGGCGCTCGAAGACGATGAACATGACGAGCAAAACTGCACCGGCGACAATACTCGGGCCGGACATCAGCCCCTCCCCGTCGCCGCTCATCGAGGTCAGGCCGTAAGCGAGAGCTCCGAACGCCAATATGGCGAGTGCAGCCCCGCCGAGATCGAGGCTGCGCTTTTCCGCCGGCGCGTCGGCAGGGACCTTGGCCAGCAGAAGATAGATCGAGATAAGACCGAGCGGCAGATTGATGGCGAAGATCGCCCGCCAGATGCCGTCGCCGAACGCTGACAGCACGAAGCCGCCCAGCACCGGGCCGAGCGCCGTCGTCAGTGCCGATGCCGCGGCCCAGATGCCGATCGCCCGGCCGCGTTCCTTTTTCGGATACGCTTTGGCGATAATGGCCAGGCTGCCCGGCACCATGATGGCCGCTCCGACACCCTGGATAGCCCGAAATGCAATCAGCACTGCCGGGTTAGGCGCCAGCGCACAGGCAAGCGAGGCGGCAATGAACAGGACGATGCCGGCGACGAAAGAGTGGCGCAGGCCGAAGCGATCGCCGGCGGCGCCGCCGACGAGAATGAGGGCTGAAAGCGTCAATGCATAGGCATTGGAAATCCATTGTGCCTCGGCGAGGCTGGCGCCGAGGTCGACGCGGATCGCCGGCGTCGCAATGGCCAGGACCGACCCGTCGATGAAGCCGAGCGCGGAAGCCAGGATCGCGGCGATCAGCACGAACCGCCGCTGTGCCTGCGGACAGAACGTATCGGCGGGAAGCGAGCCGGTCAGGGGAACGGCGCCGGTACCGACTTTGGTTGGCGTGTGCATGCCGCCTTACCTAGATCGCCGGCGCGCCGGCGACAACCGGCCAGCACGGTGTTCTCATTGAAACCAGGCCAACCTGGCCATACAGGCAGGATCACGGCGCTCCGGGTGCAAACGACAGATGCCGTGCTAAGCTTCTCGCAGCGCCACGGACAAGGGGGGAAATACCGCATGAAACGACCGCTCGAACCCTCGGCGGAAGGGCGCGGGCGCGTCGTCGGCATCACCGACGGCGTGTTCGCCATCGCGCTCACCCTGATCGTTCTCGAGATCAGGGTGCCGGCGCATGAAACGGTGCATTCCGAACGCGAGTTGATCACCGCGATCACAGCACTGGCACCGCGCTTCCTGACCTATGCGCTCAGCTTCCTGACGCTGACCATCTTCTGGTTCGGCCAGCAGGCGCAACACGGGCTGATCGCAAAATCCGACCGGCGGCTTGCCACGCTGAACCTCTGCTTCCTCGGCTTCATCGCCTTGCTGCCGTTCTCGACCGACCTTCTCGCCGACTTCCTCGAATTCAGGACTGCGGTGATCGTCTACTGGCTCAATCTTTTGATGCTCGGCCTGACGCTGCTCGCCAGTTGGCGCTATGCGGACAAGAACGGATTTCTGGCCGAAGGTGTCGACGCGGAGACCACCCGAACGGTCTATCTGCGCATCGTCAAGGCACAGATCCTGTGGGCCGTCGGCGCGACACTGTGCCTGATCAGCCCGTTGCTCAGCGTCGGCTTTATCCTGGTGATGCAGTTGATCTATGCCGCAGCGCTGCACGCGCCACTGCTGCGCAAGGTCATCGGGTGATTCGAGCGAAGGCGTTGCGCTTTACTCGACGAACTCCACGATAACGCCGGGCGTCACGATCTTGGCCAGCTCGCGCGCATCCCAATTGGTCAGCCGCACGCAGCCATGGCTCTCAGTCTTGCCGATCTTTGACGGATCCGGCGTGCCGTGAATGCCGTAGGTCGGCTTGTCCAGCGCAATCCAGACCGAGCCGACCGGGCCGTTCGGCCCCGGCGGGATGGTCAGGATCCTGTCGTTTTCGCCCTGCTTGAAATTGATGTTCGGGTTGTAAGTGTAGTTCGGGTCCAGCGCGACACGCGACACCGTATGCGTGCCGGACGGCGACGGCGTGTCCGACGAGCCGATAGTCGCCGGATAGGCTGCGACCAGCTTGCCCGCCGCATCATAGGCGCGGACCTGCTTGTTGGCCTTGTCGGCGATGATGCGCGCCACCGGCGTCGCCACCAGCCTCCCGAAATTGGCGACCTTGATGATGGTGCCTGGACGATTGAAATTGGCCTCCGGATTGAGCGATTTCAGATAGGCCTCGTCCATGTGGAAGCGCTCGGCCAGCGCTTCGGGCACCGACGTGTAGCCCATGCGATCGAGCTGGGCCTTTTGGCTGTAGTCCTCCGGTATCGATGCGACATAGGGACCGGCC
The DNA here is from genome assembly GCF_040318035.1 of Mesorhizobium sp. M1329. Taxonomy (NCBI): domain Bacteria; kingdom Pseudomonadati; phylum Pseudomonadota; class Alphaproteobacteria; order Hyphomicrobiales; family Phyllobacteriaceae; genus Mesorhizobium; species Mesorhizobium sp. M1329. The sequence continues at coordinate 91,220 of NZ_JAMYLN010000007.1, forward strand.
GCATCCTCGGGCGTGATCGTATAGGAGGCGAAGGCATCGCCGCCGGATTGCGCCAGGGCGGCCTGGATGCCGATCGCGTCGGTCGACTTCAGATTGCTGCCGGTGATCTCATTATAGGCGGCGAGCGCCTTGTCGACATTCGAGCCGAACCGTCCGTCGATGACGCCGGGCGACGCACCGGCACGGTCGAGCAGCACCTGCAGCGCCGCCACGTCCTCGCGGGCGCCGAGCGCAAGCGACGGGTCGACCGCCGTCTTGCCGCCAGTGTTTGGCGGCGAGGCTGTGTCTGGCGGCAAGGCCGCCTGCTCGTTCGGCACTGTCGGCTCGACCGGCTCGATCGAGGCCTCGTTGAGCGGCTGGCGCTCGATGGTGCGCGGCTTCACCGGCTGCGCTGCCTCCGGATAATCGTTGCCGTAGCCGTCATCCGGTGGCGCTTCGGGGAACGCTTCCACCGAATTGTCGCCATTAAGATCGTAGTCGTCGGCCGGCGGCACGATGATCCTGCCCTCGTCTTCCAACTGCCTGCGGCGGTAGCGCGCCATGTCCTGCGGGTCGTAGAGATAATAGCGGTCGTCCTCGACCGGTCCGAGATTGCGCAAGCGCTCACGGCGCAAGGCACGGCGGTCGAGCCTGGTCTGCGGCGGCTGGATGGCGACAACCTTGCCGGTCTCCGCATCGACGATGACGCGGTTTCCCCTGGCGTCGTAGTAGATATCGAGATTGCCGTTCTGGGCGATCAGAACGCCGCCCGTATCGGCAGCGCGAACAACCCCCGGTACGGTGTCCGCCAGCGGTGAGGCCATCGCATTAGACGCCAGCAGCCCGGCAGCAAGCGCTGAAAGGGTGAAGATGGTGCGCAACATGGTGGCCAAGATTCTCCGGTCCGTAAATGCCGCCGTCGGCGTTGTCCCCTCAGAGCGCCGCGCGTCCTTTCGGACGCGCAAGGTCGCTCCAACACCTGAATCTCCGCACGTGCTTTCCGAACATCGAATTCGATCTTCGGGCCGATGCGGCAGGCGAACCCCTTCGACGGCAAATCAGTTGTCAACCATAAGGTTCCAATATGAACCGGGCATGAAGATGGCGGATTTCTGACCGATCAGACGACAGTGAGCCCCAACTCCTTGCGCGCCTGCTTCGTCAGCTTCAGCGCCACAAGACGGTGGCTTTCGCGCAGATAATCCTTCAGCGCCTCATCATCCATGCTTTCGCTTGTCCGGCGCTGGATCCATTTCATGCCGCGCGAGGCGAGATACGGCGCCGGCCGAAGGCCCGGCTGTTCCCTCAGCACATCATAGGCGATATCGGAGCATTTGAAGGTGACGAACGGCTCCTTGCCTTCACTCCAGCCGCCGATTGCGAAGACTTTGCCGCCGACTTTCCAGACATGGGCGCCGCCCCACTGCACGACATGGGTCGTCGAAGGCAGCGAGGCGCAGAAACTGTTGTAGTCGTCCAACGTCATCTGCGCCCCGCCAGTGGTGTAGGACCATGAACCAAAGGTCGGCTTAGCAAAAAGCGGATGCCGATTTTTCGGAAAAGATCATGGTCAAGATTGAAGATAGGAATTCCATCCCGATTCCATCGGGATGGAACAGGTCTTAGCTTGAACTCAGGCGGCCGCCTCGGTTGCCACGACTGCGGGCTTCGAGCGGAAGTTCAAGCGGTCGGATCCAGCGGTGACCTTGACGGTCGAGCCATCGAGGATCTCGCCGAGCAGGATCTTTTCCGCCAGCGGGTCCTGCAATTCCTTCTGCATCACCCGCTTCAGCGGCCGCGCGCCATAGGCCGGGTCGTAACCCTTGGCCGCCAGCCAGTCGATCGCCTCCTGATCGAGCGAAAGCGATATCTTGCGGTCGACAAGCAGGTTTTCCAGCCGCTTGAGCTGGATTTGGACGATCTGGCCCATATCCTGGCGGCGCAGCCGGTGGAACAGGATCACCTCGTCGATGCGGTTGAGGAATTCCGGCCGGAACGAAGCCCTGACGACATTCATCACCTCGTCGCGCACGACGTCGACATCCTGGTCCTCGCTAAGATTGACCAGATATTCGGCGCCGAGATTGGACGTCATGATGATCAGCGTATTGCGGAAGTCGACAGTGCGGCCCTGCCCGTCGGTCAGCCGGCCGTCGTCGAGCACCTGCAGCAGCACGTTGAAGACGTCCGGATGCGCCTTTTCGATCTCGTCGAACAGCACGACCTGATAGGGCCGGCGCCGTACCGCTTCGGTCAGCGCGCCGCCTTCCTCATAGCCGACATAGCCGGGAGGCGCGCCGATCAGCCGGGCGACCGAGTGCTTCTCCATGAACTCCGACATGTCGATACGCACCATGGCGCTCTCGTCGTCGAACAGGAAGCTGGCCAGCGCCTTGGTCAATTCGGTCTTGCCGACGCCCGTCGGCCCGAGGAACATGAACGAGCCGAGCGGCCGGTTCGGATCCTGCAGGCCGGCGCGCGCACGGCGTACGGCTTTCGACACTGCCTGCACCGCCTCGCCCTGGCCGACGACTCGCTTGCCGATCTCGTCTTCCATGCGCAACAGCTTGTCGCGCTCGCCTTCCAGCATCTTGTCGACCGGGATCCCCGTCCAGCGCGAGACGATATGGGCGACGTGGTCGGGGCCGACCACTTCCTCGACCATGCCGGCCTTGCCATCCCTGGCTTCGGCCTGCTGCAGCTGCTTTTCGAGTTCCGGGATCTTGCCATAGGCAAGTTCGCCGGCGCGCTGGAATTCGCCCTTGCGCTGGGCAATGGCAAGTTCGTTGCGCGTCTCGTCGAGCTGCTTCTTGAGGTCGGCGGCAAGCCCGAGCTTCTGCTTCTCGGCCTGCCATTTCGAGGTCAGCTCGGTCGATTCCTCCTCGAGGTTCGAGAGTTCCTTCTCGAGCCGGGCGAGCCGGTCCTTCGAGGCATCGTCCTTCTCGACCTTGAGCGCCTCGCGCTCGATCTTGAGCTGCATGATGCGGCGGTCGATCTCGTCCAGCGCCTCGGGCTTCGAATCGACTTGCATGCGGAGCCGCGACGCGGCCTCGTCGACGAGGTCGATCGCCTTGTCCGGCAGGAAGCGGTCAGCGATGTAGCGGTTGGACAGGGTTGCGGCCGCGACCAGTGCCGAATCCGAGATGCGCACCTTGTGGTGCTGCTCGTATTTCTCTTTCAGGCCGCGCAGGATCGAGACGGTGTCTTCGACCGTCGGCTCATTGACGAAGACCGGCTGGAAGCGGCGGGCAAGGGCCGCATCCTTCTCGACATGCTTGCGGTATTCGTCGAGCGTGGTGGCGCCGACGCAGTGCAGTTCACCGCGGGCCAGCGCCGGCTTCAGCAAGTTCGACGCATCCATGGCGCCATCCGCCTTGCCGGCGCCGACGAGCGTGTGCATCTCGTCGATGAACAGGATGATGCCGCCGGCCGCAGACGTGACTTCGGAAAGCACCGCCTTCAGCCGCTCCTCGAACTCGCCGCGGTATTTGGCGCCGGCGATCAGCGAGCCCATGTCGAGCGCCATCAGTTGCTTGTCCTTGAGTGATTCCGGCACGTCGCCATTGACGATGCGCAGCGCCAGCCCTTCGGCGATCGCCGTCTTGCCGACGCCGGGTTCGCCGATCAGCACCGGGTTGTTTTTGGTGCGACGCGACAGCACCTGGATGGTGCGGCGGATTTCGTCATCACGGCCGATGACCGGATCGAGCTTGCCCGCGCGAGCGTCGGCCGTCAGGTCGCGCGCATATTTCTTCAGCGCGTCGTAGCCCTGCTCGGCGCTCGCCGAATCGGCGGTGCGACCTTTGCGTACGTCGTTGATGACCTGGTTCAGCGCCTGCGGCGTGACACCCGCCTTTGACAGGATGTCGGCGGTCTTGGCCGATTTTTCCATGGCCAGCGCCTGCAATAGCCGTTCGACGGTGACGAAGCTGTCACCGGCCTTCTTGGCCAGTTCCTCGGCGGTCGAAAACACCTTTGCCAGCGGCTGCGCCAGATAGAGCTGGCCATTGCCGCCCTCGACCTTGGGCATTGCCTCCAGTGCCGTCTCAACGCCGAGCTTGACGTCACGGACATTGCCGCCGGCGCGCTCGATCAGCGACGCAGCGAGGCCTTCGTCGTCATCGACAAGGACCTTAAGGATATGTTCGGGGGTGAATTGCTGGTGATTGCGGGAAAGCGCCATGGTTTGCGCGGACTGGATAAAGCCGCGCACACGCTCGGAATATTTTTCAAGATTCATGCCTGTCTCCTTCCGTCACCGGCCCGCTTCGCGGCACCGGATCAGATTGCGGTGACGGACCCGCCCGTTCGAGCCGGATCCTGTTCACGCAAGATATGGGACGCAAACCACGGACCCTCAAGACGCCTCGACACTGGCGGACGCATAATATCGCGAGCGCACAAAACAAAACGGCGGAGATTTCTCTCCGCCGTCCAGGGTAAAGGATGCGCTAAGGTCGGCTGAACGTTTTTTCGATCAATTCTCGACGTCTGCGATCACAGCTTGACCGCCGGGGCCTTCAGCCGGCGCTGCATCGACATTCCCAGCGTCGGTATTGCCAGTCTCGGTATTGCCAGTCTCGGCATTGCCCGTCTTGGCATTGCTTGTCTCGGCACTCTCAGGGCCGGCGTTGTCGTTGCCGCCATTTGCCTGTTCGACATCGAGGCGCGGGCGACGCGGACGCCTGGGGCGGCGGGCCGGGCTGTTTTCGGCAGCGGCTTCGTTGAGCTCGGCCTGGGCGGCGAGACCCGCCGGCGAAAAATTGTCGAATTGCGGTGCGGGCTCACCCACAAAGTCCGGTTCAGCGGCCGGTACGGGCTCCGCCTGCGCCGGCGTCTCGTCGCGCCGTGGCTGTTCGATGCGCTGGCCACCCTGCTCGCCGCGCGCGCCATACTCGCCGCGCTGGCCGTTCTGGCCGTAACCGCCGTTGGGACGACGGTCGCGGTGGCGTCCGCCATTGTTGTCGCGGCCGTCACGGTTGTCGCGACCGCCCCGATTGTCGCGGCTGTTTTCCTGGTTCAGCGCCAGTTCGGCCGGCGTGCCATCGATGACCGGCTGCGGGCCGGCCCCGTGATTGACGGTCGAACCCGACGTCTCGTTGGCATTGTTGTTGCCGGCATTGTCGAACTCGTCGCGATCCTCGTCGCCATCATCGTCGAAATCGTCGCGATTCTGCTGGGCGTTCTGGATCGGCATCTGCGCCTGAGCGGCTGCGATGATGCGGTTATAGTGTTCTGCATGCTGGAGATAGTTTTCCGCCATCACCCGGTCGCCGGAGCTTTGCGCGTCACGGGCAAGGGTTGCGTACTTCTCGGCAATCTGCTGAGCCGATCCGCGGATCTTCACGTCCGGGCCGTTGCTCTCGTAGTTGCGCGTCAGGGGATTCGGCCCCTTACGATTGTTGTTGTTATTGTTGTTGCCGCCGCCGCCATTGTTGTTGCGACCGCGCATGCGCCTGTTTTGCTGTTGTGGCCTCATTAGACTCTCTTCACTTTGAAATTTTCGAAAAACTCTTCACGAACGGAGGCGCTCATGCGGCCAGCCGTTTCGTTCCTTCACCGGCGTTCGCCCGCATCAATTGCGTTGGCGCCACGTGCCATCCTGTTCCGGTTACTTCACTTGCCGGACGATTCCCGCACGAAGCTTGGGCGTCGTTTGCGCAAGAAGGCAGCTATTTCCAAGGAAAACCGAATCGCTAAGAGCACTGCCTGCTTCGTCTCATCCGGTTATGGCGACCCTAGCCGCATTCCCCGGTATTGCCAAGCGCTTTTTTCGCACTGCATCACGGCTTCCACCGTTCGAACACAAGAACTCTGTCGATTCCGCCGAGATCACGAAACGCCCCGACCGAACGGTACCCGGCCGCGGAGAATATCTCCGTAACCTGTTGGTGCTGCGTATGGCCGATCTCGACCGCAATCCTGCCTTGGAGTTCCAAATACGCTGCCGCTCCTGCGGCGATCTTCCTGTAGGGGCTCAGACCGTCCACGCCGCCATCGAGGGCCTGGCGTGGATCGAAACCGCGGACCTCGTCCTGCAGATTTCCAATGTCGTCTGAGGGTATATAGGGAGGGTTTGCGACAATTACATGGTACCGGCCAGAAACTTTTTCAAACCAGTCGGATTCGAGCGCCGTGAACCGGCCGGCGAGCCCCAATTCCCCGGCATTACGCATGGCTGTGGCCAGCGCCTCCTGCGAAATGTCGACGCCGGTGGCGGTCGCGGCCGGAACGGCGCTGAGCAGCGCCAGCGCAATGGCACCGGTGCCGGTCCCGAGATCGAGGATGCGGCAACCGCCTTCGCGTGCCGCTATCGCCTTGACGAAGGGCAGTATAGCCTCGACCAGCGTTTCGGTATCCGGCCGCGGCTCCAGCGTTTGCGGCGAAAGCGAAAGGCGCAAGCCGTAGAATTCGCGGTAGCCAAGGATTCGGTGTACCGGCTCGCCGGCGATGCGCCGTCGCAAGGCGGCTTCGATTGCCGCCGTCACGTCCGCATCGACCGCGTGCCCGGGCTCGGCGATGGCCTGCGTGCGACTGGTGCCGGAAAAATGCTCGACGATCAGCCTGGCATCGAGCGCCGGATCCGCAACTCCGGCTGCGGTGAGCCGGTTTCGCGCCTCCCGCAGCAGCGGCGCCAGCGTGGCGGGCAGGCTGTCAGCCATCAATGCCGATGTCGGCGAGCAGCTTCGACTGGTGATCGGCGATCAGCGCGTCGATGATCTCGTCGAGCTCGCCCATCATCACCCGGTCAAGCTTGTAGAGCGTCAGGTTGATGCGATGATCGGTGACGCGACCCTGCGGAAAATTATAGGTGCGGATGCGTTCCGAGCGGTCGCCCGAGCCGACCTGCGACTTGCGCGATTCGGAACGTTCCTCGTCCGCCTTGCTGCGCTCAAGATCGTAGAGCCTGGCGCGCAGGATCTGCATGGCCTTCGCCCGGTTCTGGTGCTGCGACTTTTCCGCCTGCACCACCATGATGCCGGTCGGCAGATGGGTGATGCGCACGGCCGAATCGGTGGTGTTGACGTGCTGGCCGCCTGAACCCGAGGCGCGCATCGTGTCGATGCGGATGTCTTCGGCCCTGATGTCGATGTCGACCTCTTCGGCTTCCGGCAGCACAGCGACCGTCGCCGCCGAGGTATGAATGCGTCCGCCCGCCTCGGTCGTCGGCACGCGCTGCACCCGGTGCACGCCGGATTCAAACTTCAGATGGGCAAAGACGCCCTTACCCGAAACGGTGGCGATGATTTCCTTGTAGCCGCCGACCTCACCCTCGCTGGCCGACACCGTCTCGAAACGCCAGCCATGCGCCGCGGCATAGCGCTCGTACATGCGAAACAGGTCGCCGGCGAAAAGCGCCGCCTCGTCACCGCCGGTGCCGGCGCGGATTTCGAGGATGGCGTTCTTGTCGTCGGCGGCATCCCTTGGCAACAGCAGGATCTGGATGTCCTTCTGCAGCGCCTCGATTCGATGCTTGACCTCCGGCAGGTCGGCCTCGGCCAAGGCGCGCATCTCGGCGTCGGTGCCCTTGTCGGCGAGCATCGCCTCCAGATCGGCCTGTTCGCGCTCCGCGGCGCGCAGTGCCCTGATCTTTGCCGCCATCTCCTGGATGTCGGCATATTCGGAGGCCATTCTGACATAGGCGTCCGGCGCCGGCCCGGCCGACATCTGCGCTTCGAGCATGTCGAAACGCTTGACGACTTGATCCATACGGTCGCGGGGCAGGTTGATCATGGCGAAGTCTATAGCGGTATAGAGCGGTCGTCGGCAAAGGCTTGCAGCAGCGCCCGCATCGGCAGGCCATGCGCCGGCGCCATCAGATTGTCGTCGAAGAACGCTTCCAACTCGCTGAGCGGCAGTTCCGTCAGCATCGCCTTGACCGGGCCGATCGATGCCGGCGACATCGAGATCGAGCGGTAGCCAAGGCCGATCAGCGCCATCGCCGAAATCGGCTTGCCGGCAAGTTCGCCGCACAGGGTCACCGGCGTATGGTTGCGCGCCCCGGCGTCGGCAATCTGCTTCAGGACGCGCAGGAACGGCGTCGAGAGCGGGTCGAAGCGGTCGGACAATTGGGTGTTGCCGCGATCCACCGCCATGACGAACTGGAACAGGTCGTTCGAGCCGACCGAGACGAAATCGACCGCCTTCATCAGTTCATCGAGCTGGAACAGCAGCGACGGCACCTCCAGCATCGCCCCGAGCTTGAGGCTGGTCGGCAAATGATGGGCAAAACGCGACAGATGCCGCACCTCGCGATCGATGATCTCGCGCGCCTGCGCGATCTCGCCGAGTTCGGTCACCATTGGCAGCATCAGCTTCAGTTCGCGTCCACCGCACGCCTTGAGCAGCGCGCGGATCTGGGTGCGCAGCAATCCGGGCCGGTCGAGCGTCAGACGGATGGCGCGCCAGCCGAGCGCCGGATTCTCTTCCTGGATCGAGCCCTTGAAATAGGGCAGCACCTTGTCGCCGCCGATATCGATGGTGCGGAACGTCACCGGCTTGCCACGCGCCGCCTCGAGCACGTCACGATAGAGCCGCTCCTGGGCTTCGGCGCGCGGAAAGGTCGAAGCGACCATGAATTGCAGCTCGGTGCGGAACAGGCCGATGCCGGCCGCGCCCGCTTCGGCCAGTTGCGGCAGATCGACCGCCAGCCCGGCATTCATCAGAAGATCGACCTGGACACCGTCCTTGGTCACCGACGGCTTCTTGCGCAGTTCGCGGTAGACCTCCTGCCGCCGCGCCCTGAAGCGCACTTTCTCGGCATAGGCCGCCTCGAGGTCGGGCTGCGGCCGCAGATGGATCGCGCCTTCCTCGCCGTCGACGATGATGGCATCGCCGTTTTCCGCCATGGAAACGGCGCCCTTCATCTGGCCGGCGACCGGTATGCCCATGGCCCGCGCCACGATGACGACATGGCTGGTCGCGGCGCCGTCCTCCAGCACCAGCCCGCGCAGCTTGTCCCTGGGATAGTCGAGCAGCTCGGCAGCCCCCATCGAGCGAGCGACGATGATGGCGTCCTTGGGCAGCGAGGCCGCGACGTCCTCCGGACCGCGCCCCATAAGCTGCCGCAGCAGCCGATTGGCGAGATCGTCGAAATCGCTCATCCGTTCGCGCAGGTACGGATCGGTCATGTGCAGCATGCGGGCACGCATGTCGCTCTGCACCTTTTCGACCGCCGCTTCGGCCGTCAGGCCGTTGCGGATCGCCTCCTCGAGCCGGCGCACCCAGCCGCGGTCGTTGGCGAACATGCGATAGGCTTCGAGCACCTGGCGATGCTCGCCCTCGAAGGCGACGTCGCGGCGCTCCAGCATGTCGTCGATAGAGAGCCTGAGCGAGCCGAGGGACGCGTCGAGCCGCCTGACCTCTTCCTCGCTGTCCTCGTTGAACAGATTGGTGACGACGATGCGCGGCTCGTGCAGCACCACATGGCCGAGCCCGACGCCTTCGTTGAAGGACAGGCCGGTAAAGCTTACCGGGCGGCGCAGATCGAGCTCGAGGCCGGGCCTTGTCAGCCGCTCCAGATCGCCGGTGGCGATCATCTCGGCGATCACCATCGCCGTCGTTTCCAGCGCCTCGACCTCGTCGTCGCGATAATGGCGCATGGTCTTGTTCTGCACGACCAGGACGCCCAGTGTCCGCCCTGCCCGCAGCACCGGCACACCGAGGAAAGAATTGTATATCTCTTCCCCTGTCTCCGGCAGGTAGGCGAAGGCCGGATGCTCCTGCGCGTTGGAGAGGTTGAGCGGCCGCGCCGAGGCCGCGATCGTGCCGACCAGGCCTTGGCCCAGCCTGAGCTGCGCCAGGTGGACGGCGTTCGGGTTCAGGCCTTCGGTCGCGTAGAGTTCGAGCACCGAATCGGCGCGCAGCACATAGAGCGAGCAGACCTCGGCAACCATGTTGGAGGCGATGTCGCGCACGATTCGGTCAAGCCGCTCCTGCGGCTCCAGCGGCTCTTGCATGAGCTCGCGGAGCCGTTTCAGCAAAACGCGCGGGCCGCTGGCCGAATCACGCATCGCGGCTTCTTCTCCAATAGCGTTTCAACCGGTGCAGGTTGCCCTGCACAGCGGCACAAACGCAACAACTCAATTAGAGCGCCATCGTCCAATTGGACGCATAAAGGCCGCTCCAAGACTTTCGATCCGCTGCATCCTGCCTTCCGAAAATCGATTCCGATTTTCGGGCCGATGCAGTCTGCTACTGCTTATCCAGACCGTACACGGAATGCAAAGTGCGAACTGCTAGTTCCGTATAGGGACCGTCGATCAGGATCGAAATCTTGATTTCGGACGTTGTGATGGCGCGGATGTTGATCGCGCGGTCGGCCAGCGCCTTGAAGGCGGTGGCGGCGACGCCAGCATGGCTGCGCATGCCGATGCCGATGACCGAGACCTTCGACATGCCGGCTTCCGATTGCACCACATCGTAGCCGATCGTCGCCTTCAGCCGCTCGAGCACCGCAAGCGCCTTGTCGACATCGCCGGACGGCACGGTGAAGGTCATGTCGGTGAACTTGCCGTCCTCGGAAATGTTCTGGACGATCATGTCGACATTGATGTTGGCCTCGGCCAGCGGCCCGAAAATGCCGGCGGCGACGCCCGGACGGTCGCCGACGCGGCGCAGCGAAATCTGCGCTTCGTCCTTGGCATAGGCAATTCCGGTGACGACCTGCTGTTCCACGATCTCTTCCTCGTCGCAAATAAGCGTTCCCGGCGGATTGAGCAAATCCCCCATTCCGGGTGCATCGGGATCGTCGAAGGACGACCGCACAAAGGTACGCACCCTGTGCACCATGGCAAGCTCGACCGAGCGCACCTGCAGGACCTTGGCCCCGAGCGAGGCCATTTCGAGCATTTCCTCGAAGGAAATCTTGGCCAGCCGCCGCGCCTTGGGCTCGATGCGCGGATCGGTCGTGTAGACCCCGTCGACGTCGGTGTAGATATCGCACCGGTCGGCCTTGACCGCCGCCGCGATGGCGACAGCGCTGGTATCAGAACCGCCGCGGCCGAGCGTTGCGATCCGGTTGTCCGGCCCGATGCCCTGGAAACCGGCGACCACCGCCACCTGGCCTTCGCCGAAGCGCTTGATCAGGAACGCGCCGTCGATATCGAGAATGCGCGCCGCACCATGCGCGTTGTCGGTCTTGATCGGGATCTGCCAACCTTGCCAGGAGCGGGCATGCACGCCGATATTCTGCAGCGCGATCGCCAGCAAGCCGGCGGTGACCTGCTCGCCGGACGCGACGACGGCGTCATATTCGCGCGCATCGTGCATCGGCGAGGCTTCGCGCGTCCACTGCACGAGTTCGTTGGTCTTGCCGGCCATCGCCGAGACCACAACGGCGACCTCATGGCCGGCATCGACCTCGCGTTTGACATGACGCGCCACATTGCGGATGCGGGCGATGTCGGCGACGGACGTTCCGCCGAATTTCATCACGATGCGCGCCATGGAAGCGAAATGCCTTTGACTGGATGCCGGACCGAAGGCCGAAGAGCGAAAAATGCGCCAAGCTGTGGCTGGGCGCTCAATGCGCGGCCTCCTTAGCCAAATGACAGTCGTTTCGCAAGGCGTGCCGCCGCTGCCGGCCGGGCGACACACCAGCGCAGCATCGGGCTTGCATACTTCTTGCCAAAATGACGCGCGCCTCAGCCCAGCTGTGCCGTGGCTCTCCACAGGCGCGGATAGTCGAGGACGAAACCGAGCGGCGAGATCTCCAGCATCTCATTGTAGCCGAACATCGGGGCGGCATAGGCGTAATGTGCCGCATCGACGCGCTGATAGCTCTGTTCCAGGCGCACGAGCCTGAGTTCGGGAAATGTCAGATAGGCTGCCGGGGCGGGCGTCGCCATGCCGATATCGAGGGCAAAACGGCGAAGCGCCACAAGGTTTGTGGCGGGCGTGAAGCCGAGATCGACATCGATGAGACCGTCGACTTCCGCTTGATGCTCGCCGTTCAGCGCCCATTGGCGCTCGGTCAGCCGATCGATCCTGTAATGCAGCTCTTGCGTGCCGAAAAAGCCGTCGGCGCGCGCCGATCGTGTATGCCAATCGGCGTCGCAGTCCACCTCGTAGGCGATGCTGCACGGCTTGCCGTCCTGGACGAAAAGCGCGTGTCCCCTCAGGTTCCACCCGGAACTCGCTTCTGACAGCAGGCAAGCGTCGTGGCCTTCCTGGTCAAGCCGGCGCCAAAGAATGGAAGCAACCGCTCGCATCATGCGCACTCCTCCGAACCCGATGTCTCTGCTTCGTTCGCCAAAGCCTAGGTGTTTCCTTCCGGCACACCATCAACTGACACGTGCTGACACAAATGCAGCCGGCAAAAGACGGCGCCGGCAGGCATCGCGCGCATCGCGCCGCCGGCGGTGAATTTCGCGCCTTGACATTCGCAGCCTCGCGCCCGACTTCCTAGCGTCCGAGGAGACCAAACCATGCCAGAGCCCCGACGATCGACGATCGATGCCGGAGAGGTGGAACGCTTTTCCGCCCTTGCCGCCGAATGGTGGAACCCGAACGGCAAGTTCCGCCCGCTGCATAAGTTCAACCCGATCCGGCTTGCCTATATCCGCGACCAGGTGGCGACCCGCTTCGGCCGCGATCCGCGTGCGGCACGGCCGTTCGAAGGCCTGCGCTTCCTCGACATAGGCTGCGGCGGCGGGCTGTTGTGCGAGCCGATGGCGCGGCTTGGCGCCGAAGTGGTCGGTGCCGATGCCTCAGTCACCAACATCGAAGTGGCCAAGATGCATGCGGCGGAAGTCGGCGTGAGCGTTGATTACCGCGCCACGACCGCGGAAGATCTGGCCGACGCCGGCGAAAAATTCGACGTCATCCTCAACATGGAAGTGGTCGAGCATGTCGCCGATGTCGATCTGTTCCTGGCCAAATGCGGCGAGATGGTCAAGCCTGGCGGCATCATGTTCGTCGCCACTATCAACCGCACCCTGAAGGCCCTGGGCCTGGCCATCATCGGCGCCGAATATGTGCTGCGCTGGCTGCCCCGCGGCACCCACCAGTTCGGCAAGCTGGTGCGTCCCGAGGAACTCGAAAAAGCGCTTGCCGGCGCCGGCCTGACCGTCATCGACCGCACCGGGGTCACCTACAGCCCGCTCGCCGACCGCTGGCAGCGCTCGAAGGACATGGACGTCAACTACATGGTGCTGGCGGAGAAGGCATCCGTCTGAACCTTACGCCTTCTGGCCCCTATGTCTTCTGGCTTTGCGCTTTGGTGGTGATGAACACGCCGGCGGTGATGATGACGGCACCGGCCCAGGTCAGCAATTGATAGCGCTCGTCGAGGAAGAGGGTCCCGGCAAACAGCCCGACCGCCGCCGCGACATAGCCGATCTGGCTGAGATAGACCGGGCCGCCGACCGCTTGCAGCCGGAAGAAGAATGCGAACATCGCCGAGGCTGATGCCACCTGTGCCGCAGCGACCAGCGGCACGCCGCCGAGCGAGCCGAATGCATTGCCGCCCAGCAGGACCAGAATGCCGGAAAACAGCATCAAGGCTGCTGCCAGATGACTGCCGACGGCAAGCTCGATCGGGCCGGTGCCTTCGGGCCAGTCGACGGTGCGGTAAATATTGCCGGCGGCGAGGCTGACCGGGATGAGCAGGCCCATCGCCACCCAGAAAAATTCGGCCGGCTGGCCCGCTTCGCCGCGCGTCACCGCCACCATGACTGCGCCGACGAAACCGACGGCAATGCCGACAACGCCCAGCATGGTCGGGCGCCTGACGCCGAGCAGCATCGAGAACACCAGCGTGACAACCGGCGACAGCGTGAACATGATGCCGCTGTAGCCGGCACCCAGATGCGGAATGGCTGAAAACATCAGCAGATTGGGGATTGCATAGGAGACGGCCGCGGTGACGAAGAAATAGCGCAGTCTGTGCGGCGTAAGCCGCATGCGCTTGCCGTTGAGCAGCAATGCGCACAAAAGCACGCCGCCGGCACCAAGCGAGATGACGAAGGCCCAGACCATGGCGGGCACGGCGGCCGCCGTCGCGATCTTGCCGAACGGCAGCGTCAGGCCGAGCAGTCCGCCGGTGACGACCAGAAGGCCAAGCGCCGAGTCCCAGAGAAATTTCATCGCACCGTCCCGTCGCCCGTCCGCGGCCCTTGGCCTACACCACAAGCTGAGGTAAGATAATATAAAGATTCTTTACGTCAAGATACATAACGGTGAGAGACATGGATCGCGCGGCAAAAGCGATCGAGCAATGGAAAAAGGAGCGGCCGGATCTCGATGTCTCGCCGATGGCCGTGCTCGGACGGCTGAACGAGGCCGCCTCGCTGATCGCGCGAGAGCGGCTGGCGCCGCTGTTTGCAAGTTACGGGCTGCAATCCGGAGAATTCGATGTGCTGGCGACGCTGCGTCGTTCCGGGCCGCCATACGCGCTGACACCGACGGCTCTCTACGAGGCGACAATGGTGACGTCGGGCGCGATGACCAATCGCCTCGATCGGCTCGAGAAATCCGGCCTGATCAAGCGCGGGCCGCATCCCGATGATCGCCGTGGCATTGTCGTGCAACTGACCGGGAAGGGCGTCGCTCTGATCGACGAGGCGGTTACCGCTCACGTCGCCAACGAGCACCAGATACTTTCTGGGTTAGCGCGCCCGGAGCAGATCATGCTCGCACGCCTGCTCGAAAAACTGATAGCGAGCCTGAGCTAGCCCAAACGGCAACCACTAGGACTCTGCGATCATTGCATTGGGAGTCGTAACTGCCGGGGGAGTTTGCGGATGACAGAACATGCAGTCGTGATTGCCGGAGGAGGTCCGACGGGCCTAACCCTGGCAGGCGAGTTGGCGTTGGCAGGCATCGACGTAGCCATTGTCGAACGCCGCCCGAACCAAGAGCTTGCCGGTTCGCGTGCTGGCGGTCTGAGCTCACGTACTCTCGAAGTTTTCGATCAGCGCGGCATCGCGGACCGGTTCCTCGCGGAAGGGCAAATAGCCCAAGTCACGGGATTCGCGGCGATGCGTTTAGACATCAGCGATTTTCCGACCCGCCACAACTACGGGCTGGCGCTGAGGCAGAAACACATTGAGCGCATTCTAGCTGGATGGGTCAGCGAGTTGGCAGTGCCGATCTATCGCGGCCGTGAATTGACGTGTTTCGTGCAGGACGACGCCGGCGTCACCATCGAACTGTCCGATGGTGGGTCGCTGCGGGCAAGCTATCTCGTCGGGTGTGATGGAGGCCGCAGTCTGGTCCGCAAAGCTGCTGGCATTGAGTTTCGAGGATGGGATGCGACGACCAGCAGCATCCTCGCCGAGGCCGAGATGGCGGAGGAGCCGCCACTGGGTATTCATCGCACGGCACTTGGCATCCACGCCTTTGGCAGGGAAGAGTACGAAATTCGTGACGGCAAGGTCGTCTTTGCCGATAAAGGTCCCATAGGCGTCATGGTCACTGAAAAGAGTGTCGGCGCCACGACCGAGCCCACGCTGCGCGATCTCCGCGAAGCACTCGTCGCCGCATGCGGAACAGATTACGGAATCCATAGCCCAACCTGGATTTCCAGGTTCACCGACATGTCGCGGCAAGCGGCGGCTTACCGCAAGGGCCGGGTTCTCTTAGCGGGCGATGCCGCCCATGTGCATTCCCCGGTGGGCGGACAAGGCCTCAATACCGGTGTGCAGGATGCGGTGAACCTCGGTTGGAAGTTGGCCCAAGTGGTGAAAGGAACATCGCCTGAAGGCTTGCTCGACACTTATCACATCGAGCGGCATCCGATTGCGGCCCGCGTGTTGCGAACGACAATGGCACAGGTCGCATTGCAACATACTGATGATCGCACTGAAGCCTTGCGTGAAATCGTATCAGAGCTCCTTGGGATGGAGGAGACTCGCAAACGGATCGCTGCCGAGATGTCCGGACTTGGTATCCATTACGACTTCGGCCAGGGGCATCCGCTGGTCGGCCGCCGCATGCCTGACCTCGACCTGGCCACGCCTGATGGTCCTATGCGCGTATTTGCGCTCCACCAAAATGCGCGGCCAGTGCTCTTGAATCTCGGTGCGCCGGGCAGCTTCGACGTCAAGCCGTGGTCAGACCGCATTAAGGTGGTTTACGCCAAATGTGACGATCCATGGGAGTTGCCTCGGCTAGGCTTGGTCTCCGCTCCAACCGCAGTTTTAATCCGACCCGATGGATATGTTGCTTGGGTAGGCGACAGGACGCAGGATGGTCTTCAAGACGCGATGAACACCTGGTTCGGGCCACCGGGCTAAAAGCCGCGAAAACCAGTTAGCTCTTGACCTGGTTGAATGGTCCCGAAATCAAACGGGTACCGACGGCAAAAAACTCAGATCCTGGCCGCCGAGCCTCGTTTGGGCCGACGAACAGCTCTGATCTTGCCGCTGTTTCCGCCGCCACAGAAAAACTGGTCGCCGCCATCGGATTCGAGCCCCGACACGCCTGTTCCCGGCGGCATATCGAGCTTCTCCAGGACCTTACCCGTTTCAGGATCGATCCGCCGGACATCGCTCTCCTCACCCTCCCAGGTGCCATGCCAAAGCTCGCCGTCGACCCAGCTGACCCCGGTAACGACGCGGTTGGAAACGATGGTGCGAAGGATTGCTCCTGTCTCGGGATCGACCTGATGAATCTTTCGGCCCCGGTGCTGCCCGACCCAGAGCGTTCCTTCGGCCCAGGCGAGCCCGGAATCACCGCCGTTGCCAGGAGCCGGGATCGACGCCAGCACCTGGCCATTCTTCGGATCGATCTTCTGGATGCGATCCTCCGCGATCTGATAGAGGTACTGGCCGTCGAAAGCCGTTCCGGCGTGTGCCGCGACATCGATCGAGCGCACCACTTTGCCGCTCGCCGGATCGAAGGCGTTCAATCTGTCGCCTGAGGCAAACCAGACATGCTCACCGTCGAAGGTAACGCCGTCCACGTGGTCGACACCCGGAAAGGGCCCATATTCTCGAAGGATTTCGGCTGCGGATCGTTCCATGATTCTATCCTAGTAGCCCGGCAGTGGGCCGGGGAGTAACAAGATTGTCGGGAAACCCGTCAGCGGCGGGGTCATCCAGCGACGCGCCCGGCCGCGGCCGAACGACTGCACCTTGCCGGCCTGGGCAAGCTGCTCGAGCGCCCGCTGCACGGTACGCGAACTGGCTCCAAGCGCAATCGCCAGGGCCGAACTCGACCACGACTCGCCGTCGGCGAGGAAGGCGAGCACTGCGGCATGCTCTTCTTCGACGGGCGGCGCCAGCACGACGACCTCACCTGCGCGGCGTGGCGCCAGCGCAAAGCCCCGCTTCGTCGCGCTCACATCGGCCAAGCTCCGAAGCTCCGCGCGAAGCCGCCCGGCTTCGACCCGTAACCGTGCGCGATGTGATTCGTCCGCGTCCTTTCCGCGAAAAGCGCGCGCAATAAGCGTCGATCTTGCCACGTCCCCCGGCCAGGCTTCGGCCAGCGCACGGGCCAGCGCGAACAGCACCGGGCGGGTCGCCAGCGAGACGACGGTATCTGCGACCCGCACGACATTGCGGCATGCATCCACCACGAGCGCCCCCGACGCCAGGAGGGCTTCGACTTCGTCGAGCAGGATCGGCCGTTCCTCGCCACGCACAACAAGGCGTGCGGCCGGCGTGTCCAGCACCAGCGATGCGCTCTCCACCTCCGCCATCAGCGCGGCGATGCCGGACGCGCGCGCCGCCCGCGCCGCCAGGCCAAGGGCGGCGCGCGCAGGGCCGGTCCGCAAGCGACGGATGGCGATGCCGGCGACAGCCAGCTCGTGAGCAGCCCGCGATGCCGGCGGCAGCGGCGAGGGATCGAAGCCGTCCAGCCTGCGCTCGGCTTCGTCGAGATGGCCAATCAGCAGCAAGCGCCGGACGTCGAGGTTGCGCGCATGCGCGGCGTTGACGCGGTCGCCATGCTTTTCAAGCGTCGCCCGCGCGGCGTCGAGTGCCTTGGCCGGCCAGGTAAGGTCGCGCGAGACGAGCGCGATCTCGGCCTCGGCGACGACACACCTCGCGCGGGCCACGGCCTCCCTCGGGCTGAATGCGTGCGCCGCCCTCTTGAGGAGAACCTTCGCCCGAACCAGGTCGCCAAGCTGCGCCATCGCGATGCCGCGCAGCGCCAGTGCCGGCGCATCGTCGCGCAGCGCAACCCGCTTCAAGGCGCCGAGCGGATCGCCCGCCGCAAGCGCATGCGCCGCGGCCGTGATTAGCGAGTCCATCGGAATCCCGTCACACTTGTCACTCCCATGGCTTCGACGTCCGGCGCTAAGTCCATCTCACCAACCAGTCGTATCGACAACGGCGACTGTAGCCAACCTGAGTTGCGGCGCGATTGTGCACTAGCTCGAACGCAACGATAAGCACTAGGAGAGACGCAATGAAGATCGAAGGTTCAACCATCCTGGTGACTGGAGCCAATCGGGGCATCGGTCGGGCACTGGTCGAGGAAGCCCTGAGCAGAGGCGTAAAGCGCGTCTATGCAGCAACCCGCCAAGCCATGGCCCACCCGGACCGGCGTGTGACGTCCCTGACCATGGATGTGACCAACGCTGCGCAGATCCGGGAGGCGGTCGAGAAGATCGATGCTCTCGACATCCTCATCAACAACGCCGGCGTATCGCCCTTCGACGACCTCAGCGACCGTCGTGTGCTCGAACAACAGCTCGCCGTCAACCTCTTCGGCTCGTACGACGTTACCCAGGCACTGCTGCCGTTGCTGGCCCGGTCGCGAGGAGCCATCGTCAACATTCTGTCGCTGGCCTCGATTGCCGCAGTGCCGTTCAGTCCGGCCTACTCAGTCTCGAAGGCGGCCTCGTTCTCGCTGTCGCAGTCGTTGCGCACGCTCCTGGCCGGACGGGGTGTCAGCGTCCACAGGGTCCTTCCCGGCCCGGTGGACACGGACATGACACGGGGCCTGGACATCGCGAAGGCCTCTCCGGAGTCTGTTGCGCGGGCGATCCTGGACGGAGTGGAGAACGGCGAAGAGGAAATCTTCCCCGATCCCATGTCGGAATCCCTGGCGGAGGGCTGGCGCAGCAGTGCGGTCAAGGCGCTTGAACGCCAGTTTGCAGCCTATGCGGAAGCAAGTCCGTCCAGTGAAGCAAGCCCGTCAGACAGTGGGTATGAAAGAAGCAGCGAAACGATTGCCCGCGAGGCCCATCCTTGCTGCTCGGCCTGAAACTGCAGACGCCTCTGCAGGGGCGGCAGCATCGCCGCCCCTCGGCGCCGCCCGACCTTCACGGCGCTGCCTGGCAAAGAGATGCCTCGCTATGTCCGGAGCAGGTTGACGGATCAGTTGCGATCGTCGGGGAAACTTGGAATAGGCATGAACTCGACGCCGTCGTCGGCCAGGCTCTTGGCTTCCTCCAGCGTCGCCTCGCCATAAATGCCGCGCGGATCGCTCTCGCCAAAATGGATCTTGCGCGCTTCCTCGGCAAATTTGTCGCCGACATAATCGGCGTTCTCGCGCACCTTTTCGGCCAGCGCCTTGAGCTGCGCCAGCGCCTGCTTCTGGGCCTCGCCCATGGCGAGCGCAATCTTTTCTCGGCTGCGCCCGGTCGAGACGGCCGGCGCCATCAGCGCCTTCTCGATCTTGTGCGAGCCGCAGGTCGGGCAATCGACGAAGCCACGCTTCTTCTGCGTGTCGAAATCGTCGTTGCTGCGAAACCAGCCTTCGAATTCGTGCTCGTGCTCGCAGATCAGGGAAAAGCGGATCAAGAGGCGGCACCCCTGAGCGGCATTGCCTGCGCCGAACCGGCGTTTACGGCAAAATCGCGTGCGTTTTTGAGATTCGGTATCTTCTTGCGCGCGGCGACTGACTGCGCCGCGTCGATCTCGGCGACGATCACCGCCGGCTCGTCATGGGCAGCCTCGGCGATGATGCGGCCCCAGGGATCGACGATCAGCGAATGGCCATAGGTTTCGCGGCCGTCCTCGTGCACTCCGCCTTGCGCGGCGGCAACCACGTAGGCGCCGTTCTCGATGGCGCGCGCCCTGAGCAGCACATGCCAATGCGCTTCGCCGGTCTGGCGGGTGAAGGCGGCGGGCACCGAAAGCAGATCGGCGCCGGCCAGCGCCTCGGCACGGAACAGCTGCGGAAAGCGCAGATCGTAGCAGACGGCAAAGCCGAGCTTCGCGCCATCGATTTCGGCGACGACGGCCTCGGTGCCTGGCTCATAGGCGGCGGATTCGCGCCAGCTCTCGCCATTGTCGAGATCGACGTCGAACATGTGAATTTTGTCGTAGGTGGCAATCGTGGCGCCGTCCGGCCCGAACAGAAGGGCACGGTTGGCAAGCTTGCCGTCGGCGCGCAGAATAGCGGTCGAGCCGATATGCAGGAAGATGCCGAGCTCGCTGGCCAGCATCCGCGACGTCGAGACGACGATGTCCTTGTCTTCGGAGGTAAAGGAAGCGGCCCGCGCTTGGCTGTCGCGGATCAGCGCGCCGGTCATTTCCGGGGTCTGGACATAGGTCGCGCCAAGACCTGCCGCCTCGCGCACCAGCCGTTCCAGATCGACCGCATTGCGCTCCGGGCTGGTTCCCGAACGCATCTGGATCGCCGCCGCCTTGAAAGCACCCCCCGACTTGATGGCACCCATGGTCATGTCCTTATCTGGTCGAGCCGTTGGCGAGCAATCCGTCCAGCCGTCCTTCCGCCTCCAATTCGTGGAGATCGTCGGAGCCGCCGACATGCGTGTCGCCGATAAATATCTGCGGAAAGGTGGAGCGGCCGTGGGCCCGGGAAATCATTTCCCGGCGCAGTTCCGGCGAGAAGGAGGCGTCGTGCTCGGTATAGGCGACACCCTTCCTGTCGAGCAGCCGTTTGGCCGCGGTGCAATAGCCGCACATCATCCGCGTGTAGATCGTCACATCGACCATCGGTCAGCAACCCTGCCTCGTTCCGCTGTCATATAGGCTATATAGGCGCCGATTCGTCGGCCCGAAAGTCCCCCGGCAGCACGCGCGCGAAGGTCAGTACGTCGACCGCGCCGGCACCGCCCTTCTTCAATGCCCTGGCGACCGCGCGGACGGTGGCGCCGGTGGTGTAGACATCGTCGATCAACAGCACCCGGCGGCCGGCGATTTCGATCTCCGCCTCATCAGGCACTTTAAATGCGGCGCGAACATTTTCCTCGCGTTCCCGCCGCTCAAGCCCGACTTGCTGGCGCGTGAGTTTGACGCGCTTGATAGCTGATGGCGCGAAAGGCCGCTCCCCGAGCTGCGCCACCGCCCGCGCCAGTTCCGCCGACTGGTTGAACTGCCGCCGGAAGAAACGCCGCCAGTGCAGCGGCACCGGCACGACCACATCGGCCTCGGCGATGAGCTCGGCACCGGCGCGAAGCATCCAGCGCGCCATCCACGGCGCCAGATCGGTGCGGTCCTGGTACTTCAGCCCTTGCACCATCTGGCGGGCAACGCCGGAATAGGCAACCGCCGCCCGCGCGCGCTCGAACGGCGGCGGGTCGGCTATCGCCTCCGCCGACAGGAAACCCTCACCCATACTGTGGGTGAACGGCGTGCCCATCACCGGGCACCATGGCCGTTCCAGCAACCTGAGTTTCGGCCAGCAGGCGCCGCACAACACGCCGGGCTGCGAGACATGGCGGCGGCAGCCGGCACAGACCGGCGGGAACAAGAGGCGCGCTGGCCAGCCCAATGCCTTGCTGGCAATGCGCTTGGTCGCAATACGCTTGATCTCTGGCATGGGATCGGCCACGTGGTTGGTCCTCCGCATCACTATATCAGAGAGCGAAGCACAAGGACCTGTCCATTGCAGCCTGTAATCGACACCTCGCTCTGGCTGGCGCGCAAGCGCCGGGCACTGGCCCGTCCCATCGCCGGCGTGGATTTCCTCATGCGGCGGGCGGCCGAGGATCTTGCCGACCGGCTCGGCGCCGTCGAACGCAGCTTCGGCAAGGCGGCTTCGTTGTTTTGCCAGACGCCGGCAGCAGCAGAGGTGCTCGCCGAAAGCGGCAAGGTGACGGAAAACATGCGCGTCGAGGCCGACGCCGCTTTCCTGGGCGGCCAGCCAGGACTGTTGGCGCCGTTGGAAACCGTGCCATTCGAGCCGGAAAGCCTCGACCTAGCAGTCTCGCTGCTGTCGCTGCAAGCGATGAATGATATTCCAGGCATGCTGGTGCAGATCCGCCGAGCGTTGAAGCCGGACGGGCTTTTCCTCGGCGCCTTCGCCGGCACAGGCACGCTCTCCGAGCTGCGCGAAAGCCTGCTTGCCGCCGAGACCGAGCTCTATGGCGGCGCCAGCCCGCGTGTGATCCCGTTCACCGACGTCCGCGACGCCGGCGCGCTGCTGCAGCGCGCCGGCCTGGCACTGCCGGTTGCCGACGTCGAGACGATCACGGTGCGCTACGATTCGCTATTTGGCCTGATCGCCGACCTGCGCGCCATGGGCGAGACCAGCGCGCTTGTCGACCGCAGCAGGCGGCCGGGCACGCGAGCGTTGTTCGCGCGCGCCGCCGAAATCTATACGGAGCGGTTTTCGGATGCCGATGGCCGCGTCAGGGCGAGTTTCTCGGTGGTCTGGATGTCAGGCTGGGCCCCCGATGCCTCTCAGCAAAAGCCGCTGAAGCCGGGCTCCGCAAAAATATCGCTGAAGACAATCCTGGAAAACCCCGGTGGCCCCTGAGCGGAATCCCTGCGCAAAAGCTAAGCTATCCCACGCAAAAACTAAGCGGGTCACTGTCCAAAAGCGTTGGCAAGCTTGCTGCTGTTGTCGCTGAACAACCACTGGATGGCGCCGGCAGCCTGGCCAATGCCAGCGACAATGGCAAGCGACAGCACGGCAACGATCAAACCATATTCGATAGCCGTCGCACCCCTCTCGTCTTCTAAAAATCGTTGCAGCAAGATTTTCATGGGCGCCCATCCCTCTTGCCCTAACCTAGCGCCGACCCGTTAAGAAAGGTTAACGCGACAGGCTTAATGGGCGGTGAACCAGCTGCATTCTAGAGATCTGTTGAGGAGTCAGCAGTCGCCGCTGCTTCTGCCATCGGCCCGTATAACGCAAACCGAACTGGGCAGCGGCTGCAGCACGCTCTTGCGCAGCGTATAGCTATCGCGCTGGCCGATCGAGCCGGTGCTCATCGTATCAAGGCCGTCGCGGGCAAACTGCGAGCGGGTCCGGCTGTCGAGGTAGGGCGTCGCGATCAAGGCCAGAGCCACTGCGGCCGAGCCGAACAGGAGGGCGATGCGCAATATTCCCATGTCGGCATTGGCGGCGCCAGGAAGGCGGTCGGACCAAGGCGAGTCCCAGTCCTTGTCGAAGCTCATGCAAATCGCTCCCCAGCGGTGGAATCGGCGTAACCGCCTTGCGTCAATTTTTCACGGCCAGATAAATCTTTCATTAACGCTGCTGGCAGCGCGTTGTGGAGCTTCCTGGTTTGCGGGAGGTCGGCCGTTACAGCAGATCGATGAGGAACTGGATCAGCGGGGCGTCGGCCGGCGGCATCGGAAAATCGCGCATCTGGCGCGGCCGCACCCATTTCAGCACCTGGCCTTCCTTCGGCTGGGCAATGCCGCGGAAGCGACGGCAGACGAACAGCGGCATCAGCAGGTGAAAATCATCGTAGGAATGGCTGGCGAAGGTGAGTGGGGCCAGGCAAGGGATGTCGGTCTCGATGCCGATCTCCTCGTACAATTCGCGGATCAGGCATTGTTCCGGCGTCTCACCGGGCTCGACCTTGCCGCCCGGAAACTCCCACAGGCCGGCGAGTTGCTTGCCTTCGGGCCGCTGCGCCAACAGCACGCGCCCGTCGGCATCGACCAGAGCGCAGGCGGCGACCAGGAGCAGGCGCTTGCCGACCGTATCCAAGCCGCTCATGCGCCGGATGGCCGGCGATAGTGATAGCGATAGACTTCGTCGAATCCGAGCGAACGGTAAAGCGCCAGCGCCGGCGCGTTGTCCGCCTCGACCTGCAGCCAGGCTTCCCGCGCCCCGCGCAGCCGCGCCCATTTCAACGCCGACCGGATGAGATGGCGGCCATAGCCCTGGTTGCGCACCGATCTGTCGGTGGCGATCTCGAACAGGCCGGCAAGGTCGCCGTCGTGCACGCAGATCAACGTTGCCAGCGGCTCGCTCCCGGCCTCCAGCGCAAACAGCCCGGCCTCCGGCTGGATGGCGCCGATGATCTCCGACAGGCCCGGCCGCAGCGACACATCCGAACCGCTCACCTTGAGCGCGACGCCGATGAAACGGCTGATGTCCTTCAACGGAATCTGATCCATGGCGTCGTCGAGCGTGGCGTCCGCCAGCGGCAGCCGCATGACCAGCGATTCGGCGAATGTGCTCCAGCCCTCGCTGTCGAGGTACTTTGAAAGATCAGGCCCCGACAGCGGCGAGATGCGAAAGGTCAGCGGCCTGCCATAGGCGTCGAAGCGGCGGCTGGCGCGGCCGATGCGCTCGGCAATGTGCTGGATGTCGCCTGGATCGAGCGGATTGACCGAATTCAGCCGCTTGGCCGGGTGGCCGGCCGTCAGCCGCACCACCCAGGTACCGTCATAATGGACGGCGGCCGCCGGCCAGGCGCGAAAGCCGGCCGCCTCATAGCGGCGCACGATCGCCAGCACGCTTGCCGGATGTCTGGAAGCCAACGTCATCAGCTCCGATAATCGCCGTTGATGGCGACATATTCCTTGGTGAGGTCGCAGGTCCACACCGTCGCCTTGCCGCGGCCGATGCCCATATCGGCGCGGATGCGGATCTCGTCGCGCTTCATATACGCCGAAGTCGCCTCCTCGGAATAGGCGGCGTCGCGCTCGCCCTGATAGGCCAGGCGGTTGTCGCCGAACCAGATCGACAGAAGGTCGCGGTCGGCCGGTTCGCCGGCCTTGCCGACGGCCATGACGACGCGGCCCCAATTGGCGTCCTCGCCGGCGACTGCCGTCTTGACCAGCGGCGAATTGGCGATCGACAGCGCGATGCGCTTGGCCGAGCGGGCCGATTTGGCCCCGGTGACGGTGACCTCGACCTGCTTGCGGGCGCCCTCGCCGTCGCGCACCACCTGCAGTGCAAGCGATTTCAGCACCTTGCCGAGGGCACGGCGGAAGGCGCCGAGACGCGCATCCTTGGGATCGGAAATTGCCGGCGCGCCCCGCCTGGCGGCAGCACCCGTGGCGAACATCAGCAGCGTGTCGCTGGTCGAGGTGTCACTGTCGACGGTAACCGCGTTGAAGGTCTTGGCCGTGCCGCGCGACAAGAGATCCTGCAGCACGGGTGCTGCAATCGGCGCATCGGTGGCGATGAAGGAAAGCATCGTCGCCATGTCGGGCGCGATCATGCCGGCGCCCTTGGCGATACCGTTGATGATGACGTCGGCATCGCCGAGCTTGACCGTCGCGGTCGCCAGTTTGGGATAGGTGTCGGTGGTCATGATCGCCTTGGCGGCTTCGGTCCACAATTCCGGCTTGCCGTCCTTGACCAGCCCGGCCAGCAGATGGCTGAACTTGCCGGCGTCGAGCGGTTCGCCGATGACGCCGGTCGAGGCCAGGAACACCTCGCCTGCTGTGCAGCCGGCCGCCTTCGCCGCCACCTCGCCCGTGAGTGCCGTCGAGGCGCGGCCCTTCTGGCCGGTAAAGGCATTGGCATTGCCGGAATTGACCACCAGCACCCGTGCCTTGCCAGCCACGAGGTTCTGCCGGCAGAAATCGACCGGCGCCGACGGGCATTTCGACCTGGTGAACACGCCGGCGACGGTGGTGCCGGCGTCGAACACCATGGCCAGCAAGTCGGTGCGGTTCTTGTATTTTATGCCGGCCTCGGCGGTGGCGATGCGCACGCCCTCGATCACCGGCATCTTGGGATATTTCTTCGGCGCGAGCGGCGAAACCTGTGTGGACATGGAAGACCCCGGGCGGGAAAAATCGCGAAAGGAACGCCGGTTTGCCCGATAGCACGCGCTGGCGCAAGGCGTTTTCACAGCTGTTACGGGTGCCGGAAGCCTGACACTGCCTCATGCAGCAAGCCGGCTGTTGCAAATTTGTTGACGTCGCTGCGACCGATAGCGCTATGATCCTGCCCCATGGGCAGGCTTGTGGTCTTGGCACTGGCGTTTCTGGGTTTTCTGCTGCTGCGCGCCGATGCGCAGACGGCGCGGCGCGTGGCGCTTGTGGTCGGCAACGGCAGCTACGCCGAAGCCGGTACGCTGGCCAATCCCGTCAACGATGCGCTCGACATCGCCGACAAGCTGCGCGCCATCGGTTTCGAGGTGATCGAAGGCAACGATCTCGGCAAGCGCGAGCTCGAACGCAAGATCGGCGAATTCTCAGATGCGCTGCAAGGCGCCGGTGCCGGGCTGTTCTACTATGCCGGCCATGGCCTGCAGGTCGACGGGCGCAACTTCATCGTGCCGGTCGATGCCAGGCTGGACATGCCGGTCAAGCTGCAGCTCGAGGCGGTGCCGATCGACGAGGTTCTCGACATCATGGAGCAGCAGACCAAGGTCAGCCTGGTCTTCCTCGATGCCTGCCGCAACAACCCGTTTGCCCGAAGTCTCAGCCTCAGCGCCACGACGCGCTCGGCGACGGCTCTCGTCGGCCTTGCCCAGTTCGAGTCGACACGCGGCTCGTTCATCGCCTTCTCGACGGCGCCCGGCGCCGTGGCAATGGACGGGACGGGGCGCAACTCGCCCTTTGCGGCCGCACTTTTGCGGCACATGGCCGAGCCCGGACAAAGCATCAACGACATGATGATCGCGGTGCGCCGCGACGTCGTTTCGGCAACGCGCGAGGCGCAGCGTCCCTGGGAGCAGGGGTCGCTGCTCGAGCGTTTCGAATTCGTTCCGGGCGGCGACACTGCCCAGCAACCGAAACCGGCCGTCAGCCCGGCGCCCGCGTCCGAGGTGGCCGCGCTCGAACGCTCCGTCGGCGACAAGGGCGCCATCGAAAAATTCCTGCGCGACGACTATCTGGCGCCTGATGCCAGGAGAATGCGCGAAACCGTCAAGCGGCTTTATGGTTCGTCGGCCACCATCTACGGCACGCGTTACGACAGCGAGGCCATCGTCAAGGTCAAGACCGACTGGTTCGCGCAATGGGCGTCGTGGTCGTTCGGTCTCGAGCCCGGCAGCCTCGAAGTGACGCCGAACGGCAAGGATCGTGCCGACGTGGTTTTCGCCATGCGCTACGACTATGTGCCGAAGGACAAATCGGCGCAGCGCCTGACCGGCAGGGCGCGGGTGACGCTGGAACTCGTGCTGGCCGATGGCGCCTGGCGCGTTGCGTCGGAAACGTCGCAAGCGCTGGAATGAACATCAGCGGACCGCTGGGTTGATGAAGCCGCGAAACGCCCGCTGCACCCCCGGAATCAGTCCCCAGATCATGATCGAGACCATCAGCGGCGCGATGACCAGCGTACGCTGCCAGATTTGCCATTCCTGCGTCAGCGGAAAAACCACGTACAGAATGGCAGTGATCAGTGGATAGACGCCGAGCAGCACCAGCACGGCGAAGCGCAGGCGCGAAAAGCGGGTGACGGCGGTCGAGTTCATCAAACTCTCCTTATCGTTACGGAACGTTCCGTTACATATAAAACGGATCGTTTCGTTTCGTCAAGAGTTGTATATGATGGCTGCAGAAATCGCGGGTAAGGACAAAGAAATGGGCGAAGCCACCGATCCCGGGCGCAAGTCAGCCGGCGCACGGCGCAGCCCCGAAAGCGCCGATGCCATTCTCGATGCCGCCGAGGCGGTGCTGGTCGAAGCCGGCTATTCCGGCTTCTCGATCGAGGCTGTGGCGCGCCGCGCACGCGCCGGAAAGCCGACGATCTATCGCTGGTGGCCAAGCAAGGCCGCCTTGCTGCTCGACGTTTACCAGCGGCAAAAGCGCGTCGACAATCCCGATACCGGGAACCTGGAGCAGGATCTCGTCGGCTTCCTGAAGAGCTTGTTCGCGCACTGGCGCGACACATCGTCGGGCAGCGTGTTCAGATCGCTGATTGCCGAGGCGCAGTCGGACGAAAAAGCCGCCGCCGCCCTCGCCGAATACGCAAGAGGGCGTCGCGTCCATACCGGCCAGATGGTCGAACGCGCCAAGGCAAGGGGAGAGGTGGCAGCCGATGTCGATGCCACGGTCGTCGCCGACCTGATCGCCTCGTTTGCCTGGGCGCACCTTCTGACAGACCGCCTGGACGAGGACGAAGCGATCTTACGCAGGGCGGTCGGCTATATCTTGAAAGGCATAGTCGCTGGCGATGCCGGCGACGCCACGGCGGTCCGGCGGCGGCGTCGACGCATCATCGCTCGCCCTAGCAAATAGAAGCGACAGGGCGGCAGCGCGCCCTGTCGTAGCCCAATCTGGCCTACTTCGCGCTTTCCAGCGCGTCGACCGTCTTCTTCAGGTTCGCATCGGGGATTTCGACCTTGGCGTTGGCGCGCAGCGACTTGACCAGCGCGAAATACTTGTCGCGGATGACCGCCTGGCGCGCCTGGTCCTTGACCTGGTCGAAGGCCGGCGGCTGCTTGGTGCGCTTGTCCTCGACCTTGATGACGTGCCAGCCGAACTGCGACTGCACCGGCTGCTCGGTGTATTTGCCGACTGCCAGCGCAAACACCGCCTTGTCGAACTCCGGCACCATCTGGCCAGGCCCAAACCAGCCGAGATCGCCGCCGCTGGTCTTGCCGCTCGGATCGCTGGTGTGCTCGTTGGCGAGTTTCTGGAAGTCGGCGCCGCCGTCGAGCTGCTTGATGATGGCGTCTGCCTCTTCCTTCGTCTTCACGAGGATGTGACGGGCGTGCACCTCATTGCTGGGCGGCGTGTTGGCGATTTCCTGGTCGTAGCGGGCGCGGACCTCGGCATCGGTAACCTTGTCGACGACGCCCTTCTCGACCATTTCGCCATGCAGCGCGCGCTGTTGCAGGAAGGCCATGCGGCGCTGGAAGTCGGGATCCTTGTCGAGGCCGGTGGTCACCGCCTGAGCCGCCATGACGCGGATTTCGATCGCCGCCGACAGTGCCGCGGCGCGGCGCTGCTCGGGCGGAAGCTGCGCGAACTGCTGCGACAGCTCGCCCTCGGCAAGCCCAAGGTCTGCCTCGGTCAGCGTCTGGCCGTTGATGGTGGCGACCACGGCGTTCGGATCGACCGGCTTGGCCGCCGGGGCGGGCGCTGCCGGCTGGGCAGGGGCGGCTTCCTGCGCCATCAGCGGCGACAGCGAGAGGGCCGTCAGCCCGAATGCCAGACCAAGGCTGGCGAGCGACGCGCGGCGGAACAATATAGACATTACGATTATCTCCAAAGCGGGGTAGCTAGAGCGGAATGGCTTCCAGACCAGCAGGATTGTGGCGGAATTTGGCGCGGTCGACAGGGCGAGCGCGGCGTTGACATCGAATGAGCCCCCTCTTATCTGTCCAACGACTTTGCGTCCAGAACCGTTTTCCGGGCGCTTTTTGCGTTTGTCCGCGTTCACGTGGATTTGATGGGGCCGGCCGGCGCCCGTCGCAATGACTTGGAATGCTATCGAAAGGGCCATTGGATGGTCAGTCTCGGCGGTCTCGCCCGTAAGGTTTTCGGCTCCTCCAACGATCGTCGGGTCAAATCGACCCGGCCGCGCGTCGAGGCGATCAATGCCATGGAAAACGAGATGCGGGCGCTCTCCGACGCCGAGCTTCAGGCCCGCACCGACAAATTCCGCCAGGATATCGCCAACGGCGCCAGCCTCGACGACCTCTTGGTGCCGGCCTTCGCCACCGTGCGTGAGGCCGCGCGCCGCGTGCTCGGCATGCGGCCGTTCGACGTGCAGCTGATCGGCGGCATGGTGCTGCACAATGGCGGCATTGCCGAGATGCGCACCGGCGAAGGCAAGACGCTGGTGGCGACGCTGCCGGTCTACCTCAACGCGCTCGCCGGCAACGGCGTCCATGTCGTCACCGTCAACGATTACCTGGCCACGCGCGACTCGGAATGGATGGGCCGCGTCTACAAATTCCTCGGCCTTAAGGTCGGCGTCATCGTCCATGGCCTGTCCGACGAGGAGCGCCGCGTCGCCTACGCCGCCGACGTCACCTACGCCACCAACAACGAGCTCGGCTTCGACTATCTGCGCGACAACATGAAATACGAGCGCGCCCAGATGGTGCAGCGCGGTCACAGCTACGCCATCGTCGACGAGGTCGATTCCATCCTGGTCGACGAAGCCCGCACGCCGCTGATCATTTCCGGTCCGCTCGAGGATCGTTCGGAAATGTACAACACCATCGACACCTTCATCATCCAGCTGCAGCCGCAGGACTACGAGATCGACGAGAAGCAGAAGACCTCGATCTTCACCGAGGAAGGCACCGAAAAGCTGGAGAACATGCTGCGCGATGCCGGCCTGCTCAAGGGCGAGTCGCTCTACGACGTCGAGAACGTCGCCATCGTCCACCACGTCAACAATGCGCTGAAGGCGCACCGGCTGTTCCAGAGGGACAAGGACTACATCGTGCGCAACGGCGAGATCGTCATCATCGACGAGTTCACCGGCCGCATGATGCCAGGCCGCCGCTATTCGGAAGGCCTGCACCAGGCGCTCGAAGCCAAGGAGCATGTGGCGATCCAGCCGGAGAACCAGACACTCGCCTCGGTCACCTTCCAGAACTATTTCCGCCTCTACAAGAAGCTCGCCGGCATGACCGGCACGGCGCTGACCGAGGCCGAGGAATTCGCCAACATCTACAATCTCGACGTCACCGAGATCCCGACCAACCTGCCGGTCATCCGCATCGACGAAGACGACGAGGTCTACCGGACGGTCGAGGAGAAATACCGGGCGATCGTCAAGGAGATCAAGGAAGCCCGCGCCAAGGGCCAGCCGACGCTGGTCGGCACGACTTCCATCGAGAAATCCGAGCAACTGGCCGAGCGCCTGCGCAAGGAAGGTTTCAAGGATTTCGAGGTGCTGAACGCCCGCCATCACGAGCGCGAGGCGGCGATCGTCGCCCAGGCCGGCAAACCCGGCGCCATCACCATTGCCACCAACATGGCCGGCCGCGGCACCGACATCCAGCTCGGCGGCAATGCCGACATGCGCATCGCCGAGGAGCTTGGCGACATGCCGGCCGGCCCCGAGCGCGAGACCAGGGAAAAGGAAATCCGCGACGACATCGCCCGGCTGAAGGAAAAGGCGCTCGCCGCCGGCGGCCTCTACGTGCTCGCCACCGAGCGCCACGAATCGCGCCGCATCGACAACCAGCTTAGAGGTCGTTCAGGAAGACAAGGCGACCCCGGCCGCTCGAAATTCTTCCTGTCGCTGCAGGACGACCTGATGCGCATCTTCGGCTCCGAGCGCATGGACGGCATGCTGCAGAAGCTCGGCCTCAAGGAAGACGAGGCGATCATCCACCCGTGGATCAACAAGGCCTTGGAAAAGGCGCAGAAGAAGGTCGAGGCGCGCAACTTCGACATCCGCAAGAACCTCTTGAAATATGACGACGTCTCCAACGACCAGCGCAAGGTGGTGTTCGAGCAGCGCATCGAGCTGATGGACGGCGAAGGCCTGTCCGAGACCATCACAGAGATGCGCGAAGGCGTCATCGAGGAGATCGTCGCCAAGAACATTCCCGAAAACGCCTATGCCGAGCAGTGGAACGTCGCCGGCCTCAAGGCCGAGATCGCCGAATTCCTCAATCTCGATCTGCCGGTCGAGGACTGGGTCAAGGAAGAAGGCATTGCCGAGGACGACATCCGCGAGCGCATCAGCCAGGCCGCCGAAGCCGCCGCCAAGGATCGCGCCGAGCGATTCGGCCCCGACGTGATGGCCTATGTCGAGCGGTCGGTGGTGCTGCAGACGCTCGATCATCTGTGGCGCGAGCACATCGTCAATCTCGACCATCTGCGCTCGGTCGTCGGCTTCCGCGGCTATGCCCAGCGCGATCCGCTGCAGGAGTACAAGGGCGAAGCGTTCGAGCTGTTCCAAGCGATGCTGGGCAACCTGCGCCAGGCCGTCACCGCGCAATTGATGCGCGTCGAGCTGGTCCGCCAGGCGGCGGAAGCGCCGCCGCCGGAAGCCCCCGACATGTTCGGCAGCCATATCGACGGCAGCACCGGCGAGGACGATTTCGAAGGCGGCGAGACGGCGGTGCTGGTCCGCCAGGAGACCAATGCCATCGTCGCCCCCGAAGACCGCGACCCGAAGAACCCGGCGACCTGGGGCAAGGTCGGCCGCAACGAAGCCTGCCCGTGCGGGTCGGGCAAGAAATACAAGCATTGTCATGGGGCGTTTGCGTAAGCACCACCTTTCCTTCTCCCCGTTCACGGGGAGAAGGTGCCCGAAAGGGCGATGAAGGGCAGCAGAGGCGTTGGCGACTAGTCGATCTCCCCACTTGAGGGGGAGATGGCCGGCAGGCTACAGGGGGCGCTGTCCCGCCGATACCAAAATACGCATTTCGAATTTTCTGTATCTCGACCGTCGGTGGTGTTTCAGTTTGAAATCTAATAGCCGGCTGACGCACGCGCTGATGTCCGCGCTTCATGAAGATCGGAACCTGCTAAAGTGGGTAAAGACACTACTTCGATTCAATAACCCCGTTCGAGGTCGATCTTGTTGGACAGAGGCTCTCCTCTTGCGACTTGACCGCAGAGATCGGCGGCCTGGTCGATTCCAGAATCCACCCAGAAGCTCGCGACATGAGGTGTGACGGTCACCTTGGGATGAGTCCACAACGGCGATGAAGCCTCCAGCGGTTCACGCTCAAACACGTCAAGACAAGCACCAGAAAGCTGACCTTCGTCGAGAGCGCGGATCAGGTCGGCTTCGTTGACATGCGCGCCCCTGCCGACGTTCACAAGGTAGGCACCTCGCTTCATTGTTCCAAAGGCACTCGAGTTCAGTATCCCACGAGTGTCACCAGTCAGGGGAAGTGAACAGATAACGAAGTCCCGATTTGTGAGTGCGTCCGCAAGCTGGGCACGGCCAAAGTAACTGTGTATACCAGGAAGCGTCTTTTGATGACGAGACCAGACTGCTGTGTCGTAGCCAAAGTCTGCAAACAGCTTTGCGGCCCAGCCACCGATCCGGCCCGCACCCAGCACAACAAGTCTTGTCTCGGAGATCTTCCGCGGCGCGATCGGATTCCACAACTTGCGGGCTTGTAGACTCATGTAATCCGCAACATGCCGTTGCTGGCAGAGAACGCGAAGGACGATGTACTGCACCACTTCCGAAGCCTGCTCACGCGTTGCGAGCCTGATGAGCGGAACACTCTTGGGAAAGCTCTGAAGATCAATACCCTCGACACCGGCTCCCAAATAGACGACGGCGCTTAGCCCCGTCATGGCATCAAAAAAGCCAGGACTGGCGCCCTTGTCGATCAGCACAATATCTATGTCACTTTTGTTCCCGGCGTCTGGCCAAAGCCTGAACTCCAGCTGCGGCACACGGGTTTTCAGCTCAGCAGCCCATACTTGTGCATCAATGTAGTCAGGATACTCATTGACCATCAGAACGGTAATGGGCTCGCCTAACACTTCGCCCCTCCCAGATTCAGGTAATCAGGCATCCACCGGATTACCAGTCTGTTGAGACTGAGGTTTGCGCAAACTGGCACCAGTTGCAAGACCAGACCCCGGCAAAAATGGCGTTGGTGATCCGCCAAAGCCGTGATGTCTGCCCGCTGCTGGCCGAGGATATCGATTTCGCTTTCTTCAAGGCATAGTTCTCCCCTGGTTTTGCTGGAACGCATGACAACCGGGCCGGTCACGCCGGTGATGGATGGGCGATGGCCGGAGTTCCGCGATCAACCGCAGGATGTCGGTGAAGAGTTGCCTCGGGATAGCGACCTCCGCATCTGGAAGGCGACATAACGCCCATGGCTGATAACCTCGGCACCGATCTTGATGAGCTTCTTTGTCACCTGGTAAGTGGTGCCAGAACATCTTTCCTGCTGTCGGCACTGCGGACGTTGCCGGGACGCAGGGCACGGCGTTCGAGGTCACCTAGCTGGTTGAATTCCACGCATCCCTCTTCTGGGATAGAGATTCTTGCAAAAGCCTATTTCGGCAGATGCTGCGATCAGGTTTTCACTGGCGGCTATGTTTGGCGATCTCAGCCCGACGCTCTGGCCTCATAATCTCGGCCCGCTTCTTGCCGCCTTTCGCGCCCAGCGCTTTCGCGGCAGGTCTTTGCCGTCGTCAATCACGTCGTCGGCTTCCTCGCCAGTGGCAATCCGCATGACGCGAACGACATTGCCGATAATGTCGGCGGGGCGCTTCTGGCCTTTAGGTCCGGTTGGCATTCCTAGTTCTCCGCATGGCTAAAGACGACAGCGCCGTTGTCCTTACGAACTTCAACGGACACGATTCCATCGTCACCCTTTCGGATTTGGAACATGGAGGTTGCATGATCTTTCGCGGTCTTCTCCTCGTCGAAGATCACCTTGTCGACGATGCCTTGCCTTCCATACCAGATCACAGTGTAGACCATTGTTGCTGCCATGCGTTCCGCTAAGCATATAGGCGTTTTCGCATATGGGGCAAACGAGATAGGCGTTTCCGCGTATTTCAACCTGAGACACTACCGAGCAGGGTGAAGGGTTGCGCGAATGATGAATAGGAAGCAGCGCACCCGCCCCTCATCCGCCTGCCGGCACCTTCTCCCCGTATAGAGACGGGGCGAAGGGCTCCGCTCACCCAACCGTTTCTTAATGTGTTTTCGCTACACGCGTAGCCAGAAAAGAAGCGGAAAACGGAGTGTGATCGGGGTGCGCTTTTCCGCGGCGACGACAGCCGGGCGGTTCTTGCCGCAGCGCCTTGCGCTGCGCATCGGGCCGCTGCTTGGCCTGATCGATGCCGTGCTGTTCAGCGCCGGCGCGCGGGGCGAAGCCGGCCGCATGTCGCTGATCGCCTTTTCGGTCCGCATCGTCAGCGCCGTCATCGCCTTCGTCAGCCAGGTCCTGATGGCGCGCTGGATGGGCTCGTTCGAATACGGCATTTTCGTGCTTGTCTGGGTGACTATGGTCATCGTCGGCAACCTTGCCTGCCTCGGTTTCCACACCTCGATCATCCGCTTCATCCCCGAATATCGCGAGCGCGGCATGTTGGCCGAATTGCGCGGCATCGTGCGGGCCAGCCGGCTGTTCGTGCTGATTGCCTCCACCGTGATCGCCGGCCTCGGCGCGCTCGGCGTCTGGCTGCTGTCGTCCTACATCGAAAACTATTACGTCGTGCCGTTCATCCTCGGCATCATCTGCCTGCCGATGATCGCCATGTCCGACCTTCTGCAAGGGCTGGCGCGGGCCAATTCGTGGGCGCTGTTTGCGCTGTCGCCGACATTCCTGGTGCGGCCGGTGCTGATCCTGGCGTTCATGGCGCTGATGCTGCTGGCGGGCTACGCACCGGACGCCAAAACGGCGATCTTCGCCGCCATCGCCGCCACCTATGCCACCACGCTCGGCCAACTCATCGGCGTCACCTCGCGCATCGACAAAAGGATCCCGGCCGGGCCGATGAAGCTGCATTTTGGCCAATGGTTCATCGTCTCGCTGCCGATCTTCCTGGTCGAGAGCTTCTTCTTCCTGCTCACCAATGCCGACGTGCTGATGGTCGGCGCCTATCTCGATCCCAACGACGTCGCCGTCTATTTCGCCACGGTCAAGACGCTGGCGCTCGTGCATTTCGTCTATTTCGCCGTCAAGGCCGGCGTTGCCCAGCGCTATGCGCAGTTCACCCATGGCGAGCCGCAAAAGCTCGCCGCCTTCGCCCGCGAAACCGTGTCGTGGACCTTCTGGCCGTCGCTGGCGATGGCGCTGCTGGTGCTGGCGTTGGGCGAGCCGATGCTGACCCTGTTCGGCCCGGAATTTTCCACCGGCTATCCGCTGCTGTTCCTGCTGGTGTTCGGGGTCGTCGCGCGGGCCGCCGTCGGCCCTTGCGAAAGCCTGCTCACCATGAGCGGCAACCAGAACATCTGTGCCGCTGTCTATGCCATGACGCTGGCCTTCAACATCGCGCTCAGCGTCGTGCTGATCCCGCTCTTCGGCCTGTGGGGCGCGGCGATGGCCACCGTCTTCGCCATGATCTTCGAGGCCGGCGCGCTGTCCTTCACGGTCTGGCGCAAGCTCGGCATCGCCATGGCCATTTTCGTGCCCGCCAAAGGAGCCGCCTGATGGCTGCCGTCCCCTTGCTCGAGGAAACCAGCGGCGGCCCGGCCGGCGCCATGGTGTCCGGCCTTGCCGGACTTGCCCGCGAAGCCGATCCCGCCCATGTCGAGATCCTCGCCAACAACCGGCCCGAGCGCAAGCTTGCCATCTATCCGGCCTCCGCCGGCTTCGACCTGGTCGAGGAGCTCGACTATCTCTGCACGCGTACGATCGAGCCCAACGTCTTCTTCAATCCGCGCTTCCTGGCGCCGGCGATGCCTAGGCTCGAGGACCGCGAGGTGCGGCTGGCCGTAATCCGCGACGGCGACCAGTACCGCAACCGGCTGCGCCTGCTGGTGCCGTTCTCGGTCGAGCGACCGGTGGTGCCGCTCGGGGTTCCCGTGATGCGCACCTGGTCGAGCCCGTTCGGCCCGATCGGCACGCCGCTGGTCGATCGCGACGATCCGATCGGCGTCATTGAGCATTTCTTCGCGATGCTGTCGAGGCCGCATCTGAAGCTGCCGAAGGTCTTCGTGCTGCCCGACATAAGGCTGGATGGCCCGGTGGCGAGCCTGCTCGCCAGCGTCGCCGAAACGCGCGGCCTGACGCTGGTGACCACCGGCAAGGCCGACCGCCCGGTGCTCGAAAGCGGGCTCGACGGCGAGGAGTATCTGAAGACTTCACTGCGCGCCCACCATTATCGCGAGTTCCGCCGCCTGAAGCGCCGTCTCGCCGATCTCGGCCAGCTGGAGCATGTCGTGGCGCGCGGGCCGGACGAGATCCGCCACGCCATCGAAAATTTCCTGACGCTGGAGGCTTCCGGCTGGAAAGGCCGCGAGCGCACCGCCATGGCCATCGACCGCTACCGCGCCGCCTTCGCCCGCGAAGCGGTGCACCGGCTGGCCGAGCAGGACCTCTGCCGCATCCATTCGCTGACGCTCGACGGCCGCACCATCGCCTGCCTGGTCGTCTTCGTCGAGGCCGGCGTCGCCTACACCTGGAAGACCGCCTATGACGAGACGCTCGCCGCCTATTCGCCGGGCACGCTGCTGATGATCGAGGTGACCAGGCAGCATCTCGACGACCCCAACATCATGATGACCGATTCCTGCGCGGTGCCCGACCATCCGGTGATGAGCCGGCTGTGGTCTGAACGCAAGCCGATGGGCACGCTGGTGATCGGGCTGACGCCGGACGCGGACCGCCCCGCCCGTCAGGCGGCCTCGCAGCTTCACCTCTACCGCGAAACCCGCAACATGGCGCGCCTCCTGCGCAACCGGATGAGGAGCCTGCTGCGGCGGCGCTAGTGCATCGGATCCAAAGTGGGACCCGGCCCGGCCGTCCGTCTCCACACCGTCGGCCCGCTCGGGCCTAGCTCGTCAGGGTTAATTCTCCCGATCAACGGAAAGGATTAGCATCGACGCAGTCCCAACCGGGATGAGGCGATCAATTACGGCCGCGCGTCCAGCATCATTGCCGCCTCGGTCCTGCACGGCCAGAAGAAAAATCTGGGAGGAATGCATGACGAAAACAACTCACCTCAGGCGTCTCGGTATCGTCGCCTTGGCAGGTCTCGTTGGCGCGTGTCTGAATGCCGCCGCGCCTCGGGCCGCCGAACCCGACAAGGCCGAGATCGATGCCCTGCGTAAATCGCTGTCCAGGTATGAAGACTACAAGGTTGCCATTCGCGAGCTTTATCTATCGACGGTTGGATGCGTCTTCTACAGCGGAGAAAAGGTAGAGGGGGCGATGGACTACCCTAAGGGCGCGATGGGCATCCATTTCGTCAACGTCACGACTGTCGGCCCGACCGCGGATCCGACGCGTCCCAA
Source organism: Mesorhizobium sp. M1329 (assembly GCF_040318035.1). NCBI lineage: Bacteria > Pseudomonadati > Pseudomonadota > Alphaproteobacteria > Hyphomicrobiales > Phyllobacteriaceae > Mesorhizobium > Mesorhizobium sp. M1329. The sequence continues at coordinate 129,065 of NZ_JAMYLN010000007.1, forward strand.
TGTGCTGATCTATGAGCCGGTCGGCGGCGAATTGCGCCTGGTCGGCGTGGAATGGCTCGTGCCCTTGACGCCGGACACCAAGGAGCCGCCGAAGCTTTTCGGCCAGACATTCATGGGGCCTATGGAGGGGCATTATCCGCTCATCCCGAAGGAGTTCCACCACTACGACCTTCACGCTTGGCTGTTCAAGGAGAACCCGCTCGGAATGTTCAGCCCGACGAACCCGGACGTGAAATGCGACAATTATGCGTTTCCGATGCCGGAGCAGCCCACCAAGATGGTGCCGGGGCCGATGTGATAGCGACCACCGTTACAGTCTGGGTTGTCGAAAGCGCTCGGGGCCTCAGTTATCCCAGGAGGCTCCTGGGATAACGACCAAACCGAGCTCTCTCGACGGATGGGAAAATGGTGCCCCTAGCCGGGATCGAACCAGCACTCCTTGCGGAACTCGATTTTGAGAAGCCGGATATGCCTTATCCTAATCTTATCCGGCAGTATCCAATTGTACGGTAACCGATTGTAGCGGCTAGCCTTTTCGGCCCGTCCAATCATCCATACCTAACCGGACATACGCCACGGTTTGATTTCTGGCTGCACCTACTCTGCACCTGAAATCGACCTCAACGGAGGTTAGGCATGCCCAAGATCAAGCTCACAAAGACGGTCGTCGATGCCGCGAGGGCCGATCAGGAACCCTACGAACTTCGCGACACAGTCATACCTGGGTTTTTGCTGAAGGTCACCCCGACGGGACGCAAGGCATTCATGGTGGCCTACGTCGCGACCAACGGCCAGCGGCGCAAACCGGCCATCGGGCGCTTTGGCGAAATCACCGTTGAGCAGGCTCGAACGATTGCCCAGGACTGGCTCGCCGACGGCCATTGACAGACACCGGGGCGCCGAATGTCCGAAATCGCACGCGGCAAGGGGCAGTGACCATGAAAATTGAGCGGACCGACGACAGGAGTACGATCGACCGGTGCGTCGCGCGCACGCGCGCTCTGCTGCAGGACGCGCTGATTGCCCTGATCCCCGAGCGCGGCTATGCGGCTCTCACCGTGGGAGACATCTGCCAGAAAGCTGATGTCGGCAGGTCGACCTTCTATACCCACTACGCCGGCAAGGACGAACTGCGCAGCGCGACCCTGGAGGCGCATCTGCAGTCGCTGAGCAAGCGCGTGTCGGCAGACGGAAAGACGGGCTACCGCCTGTTCGAATTCAGCCTGCCGATGTTCGAGCACGCGCGGACGTTCCGGTCGCTTCATCACGCGCTGCTTTCGAGCAGCGGCGACACGATCCACGACCAGTTGCGCGAACGGATACGGCGCGCTGTGCGGGTGGAACTTGCCGGCAAACGGACCGGCGGCACAGGGATGCCCACCGAATTCGCCGTCCAGTTCATATCAGGAGCATTTCTCGCCGTGCTTGCCTGGTGGATCGCCGAGAGCGCCAGCCTTTTGCCGGCGCAGGTCGACGACCTCTTCCAGCGGATGGCCGCTCGGGGTGTCTCCGCCATGGGCATCGGCGGCTCGGATTGAAGCAGGCTTAAGTTGAATCATTCGCGTCGCCGATCCCGGCGTCGTTGGGCACTTTATTATCGTTCCTCCGGCGGCCGAATCTTGCGGAACGTCACGAGCAGAAGAATGTCATAGACGATCTTCAGGGCTCCAGCGATGAGGAGCGGCCAGCCAAAGCCCGAAACGGCAAGCAGCGAGCCGGCCAGCATCGGACTCGCCGCCGATGCGAGGCTGCGTGGCACGGCGGTGACGCTCGCTGCTGCGGCACGCTCGCCCGGCGTCACCACCGCCATCACGTAAGAGGTGCGGGTTGGCACGTCCATCTGCGACAGCGCACTCCGGATCAGCAGAAGGACGATCACCGGAGCGAGGCTGTGCATGAACGGAATGAGCAGCAGGCAAAGGCTCGACGGCAGGTGGGTGAATACCATCGTGTTCACCAGTCCGATTCGTTTGGAGATTTGAACCGCCACCAGATACGACACGGCTGAAAGCACGCCCGTGCAGAAGAAAATTGCGCCTGTGGTAGCGAGGGACAGGCCAAAGGTTTGATAAAGCCACAGTGCCAGCAGGGACTGAACCACAAGGCCGCCCGCAAATGCGTCCAGGCTGAAGAGCGCGGCAAGCGCAAGGACGATGGTTCGAGACTTGCGCAAGGGCTCCGCCGGCGCAGCATCCGCTTCGATCGATGCGTCGGGCAGCCGCCGATACAGGAGCAGCGATCCGACCCCAAGGAAGGCATAGAGCAGGAAAGCAAGCTGAAGGGCCTGTTTGATTTCTATCCCGATCAGGTGTCGCAGGAGGTCGGGAGCGCCGGCCGCCAGAGCGCCGACAGCCCCAATGAGGGAGCCGACAACGCTGTAGCGGGCAAACAGCGCGGTTCGATCGCGATCGGTGACGCTGTGGGCAAGTTCCGCTTGCTCGAGTGGCAGAAACACGCTCACGTCGCCGGAGGATGGGTTCAATGTTCCGACGAACGCGACCAAGAGCAGCGGCCAGAAATCATGGACGAGCGCAAAGGCAAGTCCGGTCAGAATCATCAGGCCCGCTGCCGCGATGAGCAGCGAGCGGCGCGAGAAACGGTGCGCGATGGCTCCGACGCCCAGCGTGAGCGCCGCCGATCCCGAGAGCGTTGCCGTGGCGAAGATCCCGATCTCGAAAGCGTTGAAGCCGAGCGCCGCCAGATAGGCGGGAAGCAAAAGACTGACAAGTCCGTCGCCAAACGCCCGCAATCCCCGTGACGCCAGCAAATGGGAAGCCGTCGGGCCGGCACCGGACGGCAGGAGCACAAGTCTGCGCTTCGGCAATTGCAACGCTTCCGTCGGCCTTCGAATTGTCAACGCACCTCCTGCATACCGCCGGGCAGAATCCAGAGCCTAGATCGAACCCGTGGCGACGCCGTAAAGAATACCCAATATTGAACAGGCCACCAGGACCGGGATCATGCCGACCTTGAAACGGAATACCGCTACCAGTGCGCCGAGCGTCAGGACCAGTGACGGGATATTGACGGAATTGAACACCGGCACGTCCAGCGTGATGCCCAGCCAGCTGACGTCATGGAGTTCGCGGAACAGGACATGAAGCGCGAACCATACCGCCAGGTTCAGGATCACACCAACCACCGCGGCGGTGATGGCAGACAGCGCTGCGGACAAGGCCTTGTTGCTGCGCATCGTCTCCATGAACGGCGCGCCGAGGAATATCCACAGGAAGCACGGGACGAAGGTTACCCATGTCGTGAGAAGGCCGCCGAGCGTTCCGGCAACCAGCGGGCCGAGCACGCCTGGCGCCCGATAAGCTCCCATGAAGCCGACAAACTGGGTGACCATAATCAATGGGCCGGGCGTCGTCTCGGCCATGCCGAGGCCGTCCAGCATCTCTCCTGGCTTGAGCCAGCCATAGTGCTCCACACCCTGCTGGGCGACATAGGCCAAGACCGCATAGGCGCCGCCGAAGGTAACCATCGCCATCTTCGAGAAGAAGATCGCAATATCGGTGAAGACGTTGCCTTGCCCGAGGAATGCAAGCAGCGCGAGGACCGGGACCAGCCATAGCAGCAGTCCCACACCTGCCACCTTGAACCCCCACGCGGCGGAGGGCCGTGCATGAGCCGGCACCCCTTCGCCAAGCGCGGAGTCGGCATCGTCGACCTGCGTTCCGCCAACCTTGCCATGTCCGTTGCCCGACTTGAAAGCAGCCCAGCCTGCCCTGCCCCCCACGTAACCGATCCCAGCTGCGATCAGAATGACCAGCGGAAACGGCGCATGAAAGAAGAACAAGGCGATGAAGGCAGCCGCAGCGAGGCCGACCATCACATTGTTCCTGAGCGCTCGCCTGCCGATCCGCAGGACCGCTTCGAGCACAATGGCCAGGACCGCAGCCTTCAGGCCGAAGAAGAGCGCCTGGACAGCGCCGACATTGCCGAAGACCGCGTAGATCCAGCTCAGGATCATGATGGCGATCGCCCCGGGCAGCACAAACAGGGTTCCCGCCACGAGACCGCCCTTGGTCTTGTGCATAAGCCAGCCGATATAGATTGCCAATTGCTGTGCCTCAGGACCGGGCAGCAGCGTGCAGTAGTTGAGCGCATGCAGGAAGCGAGTCTCGCCGATCCAGCGCTTTTCCTCGACGATGATGCGATGCATCATGGCGATCTGGCCGGCCGGGCCGCCAAAGCTGAGCATCGCCACGCGAGCCCATACGCGCATAGCGGCAGCAAACGAAACGCCATGGTCGTGAGCCTCGGCCGGAGACGGGTGGGCCGCGATGGACTGCTCCAGATTGGCCATTGTTCGGGTCCTTGCGATCATCCACGTTTCTTGCGGAAATACTGATAGAGGTTGTCGAAGACAGGAGCGCCCTGCGCGATCCGCTGCTCGTCGCTCTCATTAGCCATGGCTATGCCGGCAATCAGGCTGGCAATTCCTGTCGCCTCCTCGCGGCCGAACTTGTTGTCCTTGAGGTCGATGTCATGGACGATCTCGGCGATGGCCTGAAGCGCTGGGTCATTGATGCCGGCGCGGGTAACCAGAACCTCGAAGCTGCAGCGATCGCCCTCATGGGTGATTTCGCCTTCGAACATGTCGAAGCGCAATTCCCCCTCCTTTGGCACGTATCCCTTGCCCGCCACGAAGCGGATGATCGCGTCAGCATCGATGAAGCGATGGATCAGCCAGCTGCAGGCAATACGGTCGACATGCACGTCCCGGCGTGTGACCCAGATCCGGCCCTTGAGCTCGCTCGGCTCGGCGGCCTTCTTCGGTTCCTTGGTCATAGCCTTGTCCTCTACAAGCTGTGTCTCGAGTTCGGCGATCAGGCCTTCGACGGCGAGGCGGCCGCTGGCGCCGAAGAAGTCGATTGCCGCCACTTCGGCGAGCCTCTTGCGCAAGCGGCTGAGTTGCGAACGCGCTTCCGCCCGTCTTTCCGATGTCGCGTTCGTCTTGATTTCAGCGGCCAGATCGCGGGCTTCCTCGACGATCTCCCCGTAATCGACGTCACGGGCGGCGTCGAACATCGCCCGCACCTGCGCGTCCGACAGACCGTCGACAAGGCGTGCCTCGCACATCATGGCCTCGCCGCCGCCAGCGACGATCTCCTTCAGAAGCCATTCGAAATCCTCCTGCATCTCGGCATTGGCCGGCAGGGCGTAAACGGTGCTTTTGACTGCGACCGCGCCGATGCCTTGCAACCGTCGCCAGATCTTCACCCGGAAATAGGCTGGCTTGCTTGGCAGCTGATGGATCAGGAGCAGCCAGCGCTGATCCTGCGATTCCCCCTCATTCATAAGTGAACCGTATCACGAACAGAGTGAGATGCAACACTTGTATCATTCTTGATTCGAGCATAGCGTTTGCTTCCTCACGGATGGGCCGTGCCGCCGAACGAGGGAACCCGATGCCACACCAGATCATGCCGCTGCCGTTCAAGCCGCCCAGGCTCGTCGGATTGTCCGAACGGTTGTTGGCCAGCCACTACGAAAACAATTACGGCGGTGCCGTTCGCCGCCTCAACGCCATCGAACGGCGGCTCGACGGTCTCGATTGGAACACGGCGCCCGTCTTCGACATCAATGGTTTGAAGCGCGAGGAGTTGGTTGCCGCCAATTCGGCGATCCTGCATGAAATCTATTTTGATGGGCTGGGTGGCGCCGGCGATGCCGGTGGCGATCTTGCCGCAGCACTGGAGCGCGACTTCGGCAGCGTGGCCGCATGGCGCGCCAAGTTCATGGCTTGTGCGAAGGCGCAGGCCGGAGGCTCGGGATGGACACTGCTGACCTGGTCGGAGCGCCGCGATCGGCTGACGATCCAATGGGCGGCGGATCACACCAACTGCCTCGCTGGCGGCATGCCGATCCTCGCGCTCGACATGTACGAACATGCCTACCACCTCGATTTTGGCGCCAAGGCTGGCGCCTATGTCGATGCCTTCATGAAGAACATCCATTGGGAGCGGGTTGCCGCCCGCCACCGGCGGGCTGTCGTGCAGAGCGATCCTTCAACAGGACCTGCATCGGACGAAAGGCTTCCAACTGTTGCGCCAGAGGAACTGCGGATCCGGCTCGACCAGGGCGAAGATCTCGTCGTGCTCGACGTCTGCCTCGCCGAGGATCTGGCAAAACGCAGCGATATGCTGCCCGGAGCCAAGCTCCGCGCTCCCGAGACCATTGCCGATTGGGCCGCTGAACTGCCGAAGGACAGGCCAGTCATCGTCTATTGCGTCTACGGCTTCCAGGTCAGCGGCGACGCCGTCGCCGAACTGCGTCGCCGCGGCGTCGATGCAACAGCGCTCTCAGGCGGCATCGCCGCCTGGCACGCCATTGGCGCCCCAACTGTCCCCCTGGTGATCAGCGAAGAAAGGATTGCGTCATGAAATGGGTACCCGCGAGCGTCCGGTCATCGACCGAATCGCCTGCCCCTGGTTGATTGCACGCTTCATCGACAAGGAACCGGAGTTTCTCTTTGTGCCGCCTGATCAGGTGATCCCTGTTGCCCGGGAGACTGGCGCGACGCCTTATGACGTGCCCGGCGTCGAGTTCACGCATGTCGGCGACGGCTGCAGCTTCGACACTTTCGTCTCGAAATATGGCCTCGAGCGCGACCCGGCGATCGTGACCATTGCCGCGATCGTGCGCGGCGCCGACACCGACCGGCACGATCTCACGCCACAGTCGGCCGGCCTGCTCGCGATCTCCATGGGTCTGCGGGATGTGACACCCGACGACCACGAGGTGCTGAAGCACGGTTTCGTCATCTATGATGCGCTCTACGCCTGGGCCTCCCGACGCAAGGCGGAGACCCACAGCTGGCCACCCGGCTCGAAGCCGGCGGCCGCATGACCAATTGGGCACTGGGGGCGGATCTCAAGGAGATATCCCATGCATGCAAAACTGATGATCGGTGCGATGGCCACGGCAATGTCAGCGCTGCTCCAGCCCGCCGCCGCAGCTCCCGACTGGCAGATGGTTGCAAAGACATTCGGCAAATCCGGAACCGAAATGCCCGATGGCGTCTACAGGGTCGGCCTGCCGCGAACTGACTTGAAAGTATCGCTCGACGGGGTGGCTCTTAAGCCGGGATTCGCCCTCGGAGGCTGGGTCGCGTTCGAACCGATGGGAAACCAGGCCATGGTCATGGGTGACATCGTCCTGACGCAGGACGAAGTGAACCCGGTCATGAAAAAGCTTGAAGAAAGTGGCATCGAGATCACCGCGTTGCACAACCATCTGCTGCGCTCGCAGCCGATGACGCTTTACATGCATGTCTTCGGCGAGGGCGACCCCGTCGCGCTCGCCACAGCACTTCATGCCGGGTTGGCGCTGAGCAAGACGCCGATGGAGAATGCCACGCCCGCCGCGGCACAGCCGCAGATCCCGTTCGACACCGCCGCTGTCGACAAGGCTATCGGTCGCAAGGGCAAGGCCAATGGCGGCATCTATCAATTCACCATCCCACGGGCCGAAACGATCACCGACGGCGGCATGACCATCCCTGCGTCCATGGGCAGCGCCATAGGCATTAACTTTCAGCCAACCGGAGGCGACAAGGCTGCGATCACAGGCGATTTCGTGTTGATCGCGTCGGAGGTAAACCCCGTGCTGCGTGCCCTGCGCGACAACGGCATCGAGGTAGCGGCCTTGCACAGCCACATGCTCAACGAACAGCCACGGCTCTTCTTCATGCATTTTTGGGCCAATGACGATGCCGCAAAGCTGGCACGCGGGCTAAGGGCGGCTCTCGACAAGATGAATCTTTCAAACAGCTAGCCCGCGGAATCGCGGGCAGTCGCGAGCAATTTGTCTGGTCGTGATACGTGCCGTTCCAATCGTCGCGGCTAGTTCGATTGTGACGGACTGACTCGCCGTCCAGGTGCTACTGTCCATCGATCGACGCACGCGCGATAATACCGATCACTCGCACGAACGGGTCGACGCGGAGCCGACGTTGCATGGATTGGGTTCAACTGTGCCTGCTCAGCGTGGCGGGCTTTCTCACCTGGGCGCTCAATACGGTATCAGCGGGCGGTGGCGGTTTGCTGTTGATCTCAGCAGTGACGTTCCTCACGGGCAGCGCCGCAGTCGCTCCAGTGATCACCTTAACCGAGCTCATCGGCAATCCGGTTCGGATCCTTGCATTTCGTCGCGACGTCGATTGGAGCATCGTGCGCTGGTATTTGCCCGGCGCCATCTCAGGCGGCGGGCGCTTGGCTGTTCGCCAACGCACGCGCCGAATGGCTGCAGATCTTCATCGGCCTCTATCTGATCGGCGCCATTTTGGAATTCCATGGCGGCGCGCGCGAGCGGAGCTATCGGGCCCGCCTTTGGTGGTTCTTGCCCGCCGGCCTGATCGTGTCCCTGCTCTCCGCTTTGATGGGCACAGTCGGCCCGGTGCTGAACTCGCTTTACCTGAACTATGGGTCCCGCAAGGAGACCCTGGTCGCGACGAAGTCGGTGAATTCGTTCGTGACAGATATTGTCAAAGTCACGGTCTTTACCGGTCTCGGCGCATTTGGCGGCCAGGCGCTGGCTTTCGGCCTTGCGACCGGATTTGGTGCTGCGCTTGCGACGCTTGCGGCAAAACCTTGGCTCGAGCGGATGAGCGGACGGCAATTCCGGACAGCGGTCGTGATGCTGATGGCCGTGAGCGGCATGCTGATGATCTGGAAGCAGCACGACCTCGTCGTTGCGCTCTACCATGAGCTCGCCTTCTGTCTTCAAGCCAACCAGGACGAATGCGTCCAAACGTAAACCTGCGCCGCCCGGACTTCGGGGCGCGAGGTGGTGCTGGACCAGTCGTAAGGATCAGTGATGGTGACCTTCCGGCTCCGCCATCTTGAACGGCAGGATCTGTTCCCTGCCCTTTGCCGCCAGGATCAGCCTCGCCTTGAACTCGTGCGGCTCGGCCGGGGCGACGCTGCTCTCAAGGCTATGATGATCGCCCGCGACTGGTGCGAGGGAAAGCGTCTCGGAGCCTTCGGACCGGTCGATGATTACGGTTGCCTGGAGATCGTCGGCATGGCTGTCGATGGTGAGGCGCATACGTTCGCCGGCCGGCGTGTCGACGATTTCGAGCGTGCCCGTTGCCAGCTCGCAGGCGACCTTAAACGGCTCGGGCGCGTGGTGCGCATGGCCGGAACCTGCCACCACTGGCCCGCGCTCGCCTTCCAGGCGGATGTTCGCCTCCGAGAGCGCGGGTAGATGGTCGAACAACTCCCCTCTCAGAGCCTCTGTGATGCCGACCACATCGTTCGCGCTCGCGGTTTCGGCCACCTTGATGGCGATATCGGCATGCAGCCTGTGGCCGATCCAGCGCGCCTGCACCTGGGCGACCCGTTCGATGCCCCGCACATGTTCGGCGGCATGATGGATTTCGTCGACAATGCCTGGCTCGACGCCATCCAGCATGCGCGTCAGCACCGCCTTTGACGACTGCCAGACAATGGCGAAGATCGCCACCGTGATCAAAAGGCCGACAATCGGATCGGTGAGCGGAAAGCCGAGCCAGACGCCGATGGCGCCGAGAACGACCGCGAGGCTGGTGAAGCCATCGGTGCGGGCATGATAGCCGTCGGCGATCAGCGCCGCGCTATTGATCTCGCGGCCGACGCGGATGCGGAATACCGCGACCGCCTCATTGCCGAGGAAACCGACGAGGCCGGCGGCGGCAACCCAGCCAAGGAAACTGATGGCCTGGGGATGGATCAGCCTGTCGATCGCCTCATAACCGGCGACGATGGCGCTGAACAGGATGATCAGCACGATAACGATGCCGGCTAGGTCCTCGACCCGGCCAAGGCCGTAGGTGAAGGTCTTCGACGGTTTGCGCCTCGCCAGCATGAAGGCGATCCACAGCGGGATGGCGGTGACCGCGTCGCCGACATTGTGGATGGTGTCGGCAAGCAGCGCCACGCTGCCCGACAAGAACACGATGATCAGTTGCAGCAACGATGTGATCGCCAGCACGACAAACGACCATTTGATCGCCCAGATGCCGCGTGTCGTCGTCGCGATGGTGGGATCGACCACGCCGTGCGTATGGCCATGTCCACCGCCCTCGCCATGATCATGGCCGTGCCCGCCAAAGCCCTGGGTTGCCGGGCCGAAGCCAAACCAGTCGCGAATACCGTCCATCACGGGGGGTGTCTCACAGGTACTTGGTGATGTCCTTGAACTCGTCGATCGAGCGGCGCTGCTCGCGCGGCAGCGGCCCCACGACATCTTCCAGGCAATGATTGAGATGATCCTGGATGAGCGTCTTCTTGGCTTGGGAAACGGCCTTCTCGACCGCATGAAGCTGCTGGGCGATGTCAAGGCAAGGCCGGCCTGCTTCGATCATCTCTATGACGCCCCTCAGATGGCCGTCGGCCCGCTTCAGCCGTTTAACGATGTCGGGATGGGTCTCGTGTATGTGGGGACGCTCGTTCATCCTATGATACTATCCCCCTGGAGAGGATAGTCAAGGCAGGATGGTCGATCTCGCGGCACTCAGGAAACTGCTTCGAGGCAGGGACATCGCCCTGAGTCACCGTTAAATGCGACGCGATGATGTAGCGAGGTGCGCCGCTCAACCCCTCTCGAATGTGATCAGGCCGCATTGACTGCGGTGCACTCAAAACCCCTTGCGGCAAAGAGTTTCAAGATCCGCTTTCGCTATTCCCTCTAGGACGAGCGCGGGAAGAATATCGTTATCCCGCTTGAGATCGCGGCCATATGCCGCCGATAATATGGAAATTCCGGATTCGTGGAGGACCGCTGGGGTTCCGCTGATCTTCCCCAGAACGGCGGTCGGCAGCAGTCCGAACGGTACATCCTCGAGGATATAGCGGCTCTCGATAGTTGTCGGGCCAAAGCCACCGCGGCCACGGCGGTCCATCTCTTGGTTCATCTCCGAAACAGTGCTCATGGGCACATGGAACGACAATGAAAAATGTTCCTGGACGGTACGCACTGCTATCCCAAAATGGCCAGCGATCGCCAATCGTTCGGCGTCCAAAGCTTCGATAAAGCGGCCAACAGCCGGCGTGATGTTTCCGCCCTGGCTCCATTGCTCGGCTTTTTCCATGCGCGTCAGATTGAGAAGGGCAATTCCCAGATGGTTCTGCGGATTGAGGTTGCTGAGCGCGATAGCGAGCAGACCATCGCGCTTGACGAAACGATCGCCGAACAAGATCGTGCAAAGTTCGTGTCCTTGATCCTGGTAACTGAAAGGCAGCGTCGCGACATCAAGCTTCTGACGGATGGTGGTGACATGGACTTCGGTTGGTCCAAGCTGGCGACCGGTCAAGAGCGTTGTGCCCCAAACGACGATCGGCAAACTGACCTTTCGCTCCGCCAACCGGTTTGAGAGATACAGCGCCCCGAACGAACTATGCGAACTGATGATGACCGGGATTCCATCAATCAGATGAGGAACGGCGGCATCCATCACCATCTTGTGGGCGTACGCCGGAAGCGCAATCACCACCACGTCCGCGTTGACAATGGCATCTTTGCAATCCTTGGCAATGCGCACCGGCACCGTTGCCTCGATATCCCCCGTCGCTTTCAACAATTCGCCAGCAGCCAGCGCCTTGGTGCGCTGTCCCGACGGTGACCAAAGCATTGGCGAATGTCCCGATCCCGCCAAATACGCGCCAAGACCATAAGCAATAGCTCCAGCGCCCAGAATACTCACGCGCATAATATTCCTCCTGTTGCAGGCTTTTTGGTCCGAGAATCCTCGCCATCCTCACCTGAACGTTTTCCATCAAGAGGCTTCGCAAGTTGGAGCCGCATCTGCCGTCCTTGTCCACCTCCGCCAAGGACTCCGGCTCTAAAGCCGCCCAAACGCACAAAGCCGTAACGAACATTAGTTTCCGCTTGACATATATCAAAAACGAATGAGACGATGTCAATCATACGAATTGCACATGAAGGGAGAGCATGGAAACCCGCGACCTTCAGACCTTCCTTGCGGTTGCTGCCAGCGGCAGCATCACCAAGGCGGCTGACATGCTCGGGCGCTCCCAGCCTGCGGTGACACGCACCATTCAGGATCTCGAGGCCGAGCTTGGCTTCGAATTGTTGCACCGGATCGGTCGACGGGTGCAGTTATCCGAGGAAGGAGTGGCGTTCGAGGAGGAAGCTCGACGCCTGCTGATGTCCTTCACCGAACTGGCGGCGCGAGCCAAGATGATCGCCGCCGGCAGGGGAAGGATCCTGCAGATTGTCACAACCTCTGCGATCGGCACCGGCTTGATCCCGACGGCCCTGGCTGAGCTCCAAGGTGCCGAGCTTCCGCACGAGACGCATCTCGGGCAGTTTCTTCCCTCGATCGTCGCCCAGGAAGTGCGCAGCGGACGTGCCGAGATCGGGTTTTCAAGCCTGCCGCTTGATACGCCCGGTCTGGATGTCCTGCGGCTCTATTCGGCGCCCGATGTTGCAGCCGTGCGGGAGGACGATCCGCTGGCTGAACTTGATGTCATACCACTTTCCGCTTTTGCCGGCCGCCGCGTCGCCACGTTGCTCAATCCGCTGCGTTTTCAGTTGCATGTCTCCAAGGCATTGGCGGCCAGGGGCATCGACACCGGCCCAGTAATCCGGACGAATACTGCCTATGGCGCGTTGCAGCTTGTGCGCCGGACTGGTGTCGCGGCTGTCATCGACCCCCTCACCGCCTATGGCGTAGCCTTGCCTGGGGTCGCCATTCGCCCGATCGACGTAACCGTTCTCTTTTATTGGGGTGTTGTGGCTGCAGCAAACCGTCACCTTCGTCCAGTCGCGCAGGCGCTGATGGATGCGGTCGAGGCGGTGGCTGAACGGTCGATCGTCGGCTTCAAGAAACTCGATCCGGCCTTGGCCGGCCAATTGGTGACCGATCCTGCATCCGGCACAAATCACGGAACGGGAATATGAAGCATACGCCCACCGCGCCAATCTCGACAGGTCTTGCCGCGCTGGAAGCGCAGCTTGCGCAGGATCTCGACTTTCTCGAACTGCCCGCCAAGCCATGGGTTCCCGCGCGTCCGCACAATGGCACGCCTGTCCGTGACGTCGTGGTGATTGGCGCCGGCATGTGCGGACTTGCTGCCATGGCAAAGCTGGTGCTGACCGGGATCACCAACGTCGTCGCCTGCGACGCGGCTCCGGCCGGGCGCGAGGGACCATGGGTAACGTTTGCCCGCATGCAAACGCTCCGGTCACCGAAGACGCTTCACGGTCCGTCGCTCGGGCTGCCGCGGCTGACGTTCCGCGCCTGGTTCACGGCACAGTGGGGGTCCGAGGCCTGGCAGTCGCTGGACAAAATTCCCAAGGGCCAGTGGATGGATTACCTGGTCTGGTACCGCAAGGTTCTTGCTCTGCCGGTGCGCAACGGCGTGCGCATGACTGGTGTCGCACCCGTTGGTGATCTGATCGCGATCGATATCGAGGGCGCGGAAACCGGCCGGGTTCTGACCCGCCATCTCGTTCTGGCCACTGGTCGCTCCGGTCTCGGCGGCTTTGCCGTACCCGATTTCCTCAAAGGAATCGATCGCGCCTATTGGGCCCATTCGGCCGACGACATCGATTTCGACGCGCTGAAAGGCAAGCGCGTGGCGGTTATCGGCGCCGGCGCCTCTTCCATGGACAATGCCGCGACGGCACTCGAGGCGGGCGCCGGCTCAGTGGACATGTTGATCCGGCGCAAGGAAATGCCGCGCATCAACAAGCTGACCGGCATCGGCAGTCCGGGTGTTGTCCTCGGCATGCATCAATTGCCCGATGCCTGGAAGTGGAAGTTCTTCGACTACACCGCCTCGACCCAGACGCCGCCGCCGCGCTCATCGACGCTTCGCGTGTCTCGCCACCCCAATGCCCGGTTCTTTCTCGACTGCGGCATCGTCGCGGTCATGGAAGATGCGGGAGGCCTGCTGATTGAAACCACGCAAGGACCAATACGCTACGATTTTCTGATCGCGGCAACCGGCTTTTCAAACGACTTCAAAGGCCGTCCGGAATTCGCAGCCCTAGCACCACATATCCGCATCTGGTCGGATGGCCGATATACGCCGGATATGGGGCCGGCACGTGCAGGCATGTCGGACGCACCGGATCTTGGTCCCGCCTTCGAATTTCGCGAACGTGTCCCCGGTTCCTGCCCGATGCTGGCGCACATCCACTGCTTCAACGACGCCGCCATGCTGACCCACGGCAAGGTCTCCGGCGATATCCCAGCCGTCAGCGCGGGTGCCGACCGTCTGGTCCGCGGCATTGCCGCGTCGCTGTTTGCCGAAGATGTCGAAACCCACTTCGCCAATCTGATCGCTTACGACACGCCCGAACTTCTGGGCGACGAATGGGTGGATTCAACACCCTTGCTACAAAAGGAGGCCGCCCTGTGATCGACGCGATGGACAAGGCCGCCGGTCTTTCACCGGATGATGCCCTTTTCGCCGCACGGCGGTTTCGGCCCGAATTCGTGCAAGGGGCGGAGGAATGTCGCCTCTCCGTCCTGCAGCCGGCAAACGATCAGGGGCTGGCGCCGAATTTGAGGGTTGCCCTGGCCCGTCGCATGGCCGCTCTGAATGACGATCCCGTCCTGATGGCCGAATATGATGTGCAGCTGGCTCAGCTTGGTCCGACTGAGCAGCTTCTGGCACTGGCCCAGGGGGAAACGGATTTGAATGAACCTCTCGCAACCATCGTCCGTCATGTCGACCTGATCACGCTGACGCCGAAAATGGCGGAAGCGAGCCATATCGCCCTCCTCGCCAAGGCTGGATTGAACAATCCTCAGATCGTCGCACTCTCCGAACTGATTGCCTTCGTCAACTTCCAAACGCGGGTGGCGACAGGCTTGCGCCTGATGAGGTCGAAATGATTTCCTCGGTTCGTCTGAAGCCATTGAATTGGCACCCCTACATCGCACCGGTCGAGCTATCGGAGGCCACGCCGGAACAGCTCGAAGCGATGAAGGTTACGCCCTCTGCGAAGAAGGTTTCGGAATATGTGCGCACCCTTGTGCATGACCCAGAGAGCTACCTTGCCCGCACTGTTCTGTTCAACGCCATCATGTATGTCGAAGGCGGACTTGTCCGTCCTGACCGCGAACTTGGTGCACTGGGCGCCTCGATCGTCAATGGCTGCAAATTCTGTGCCGTCGTTCACGCCCGCAGGCATTCAGAGTTGACCAAGAGCGACGAAGTCGTCACCGCGCTGTATCTCGACAAACCCGAAAAGCTTGGGCCGCGCGATGCGGCAATCTACAGTTTTGCCCGCCGCCTGTCGGCGGCGCCGTCGGAAGCGACGGCAGACGATATCGCGGCGCTTCGATCAGTCGGCATGGATGACCGCGAGATCATCGACCTGATCCACGCCATATCGATCTTCGGCTGGGCAAACCGGCTGATGCACGTTCTAGGCCATGCGGAGAGCGGGTGATGATGTCGCATGCGGTCAAGGCACTCCGTCTCACACTGTGAAGGGCACCAACCAGAAATGCTTGAACTCAAAGATGTAAAGCTGTCTTACGGAAGCACGCAGGTCCTGAACGGCGTCAATCTCTCGGTAAAGCGAGGTGACGTGGTGTCGATCATCGGCCCCAGCGGCACCGGCAAGACCACGCTGCTGAAATGCATCAACTACCTGGCCAAGCCGTCATCCGGAACCATCGCCTTCGATCAGATTCGGATGGATTACCAGCGCGCCGACAAGGCCGCCGTCCAGGCGATCCGGCTCCGGACAGCGATGGTCTTTCAGCAATTCAACGTCTTCAAGAACATGACGGTCCTCCAGAACGTGATGGATCCCCTGGTTGTCGTGCAGCGCAAGTCCACGGACGAGGCGCGCGAGATCGCCCTGCGGGAACTCGAGCGGGTCGGCCTCTCCCCGAAACGAGACAGCTATCCCTCCCAGCTTTCGGGCGGTCAGCTTCAGCGCACCGGCATCGCGCGCGCCCTGGCGGTTCGTCCCGACGTGATACTCTTCGATGAGCCTACGTCATCGCTGGATCCCGAACTCGTCGGTGAAGTCCTGAAGGTGATCAAGGATGTCACCTCGTCAGGCATCACTTCGCTGCTTGTGACCCACGAGATGCAATTCGCAAAGAACATCTCGAACCGAATTGTCTTCATGGATCGTGGCGTGGTTGCCGCCGATGGCAGCCCGGCTGAGATCTTCGATGCACCTTCCAGCCCACGCCTTGCTCAATTCCTGCAGTCGGAACTCGCTTTTCAATAGCTCAACAACTCTACAAGAAGGGAACCTAAGAAATGTCTGCAATCACATCCAGTTTGTCCCGCCGCGCTGCCCTGGCTGTTGCCGGCGGCATCGCAATCGCCCTTGCAACCGTGGGGATCAGCCACGGCGAAACGGTCAGGACGATCAAGATCGCGACGTCGGCGGAATCCAAGCCCCTGGCGTGGGGCGCGATAGGCGTCGAGCCGCAGGGCTATGAACCCGATCTCCTGAGGGCGATCAACGCAAAGCTGCCGCAGTACAAGTTCGAGATGGAAGGTGTCTCCGACATCGCGCAGGAAACCGGCCTGGCCACGGGCAAGTACGACATCGCGGTCGGCGGCTACTACAAGTCCCCCGAGCGCGCCAAGCAGTTCTTGATTCCGGAAAATCCAATGGGCGCCAGCCTGATGAAGATCTACAGCAAGAAAGACAGCGGCATCAAGGAGATGAAGGACCTGGTCGGCAAGAGGATCGTTCCGACCACGGCCGGCGGCGGAACCTACAAGTTCATCATGAACTGGCAAAAAGAAAACCCGCAATACAAGCTCGATGTAACGGCATCGAGCGCCGGTATTCCGTACCCGAACCGTCTGGACGAAGTCCAGAACGGCAAGTTCGACGCTCTCGTCCTGCCCTCGAATCTAGGTGAGCAGACCGTCATCGAGGAAAAGAAACTCGATATCGTGGCGTCCGAACCAGTGTTCAGCAACAACACCTACATGCTGATCCACAGATCAGACGAGAACAAGGTTCTGGCCGACGATGTGAACAAGGTTCTCAAGGAATTGAAAGACGACGGCACGATCGAAAAGCTCTCGCAGAAGTGGTTCGGCGAGGGCATCGTCCAGTACATGAAATAGCACGGCCGTCAACGACCATATTCGCTAGTCAGCGGCAAGACTGAATTGCAAGAAGGAGCGTTTCAAGTGGATGTTTCTGCTATGATCCCCGAGTTGCTCTCGGCACTGCCGCTGACGCTCGCCATCACGTTTACGGCCCTCATTACCGGGTTCTGCCTGGCTCTCATTGCGACAACCCTCCGGGTTCGCAGGGTGCCGGTGATCAGTCACCTGGTGGACCTCTACGTGTCCTATGCCCGCAGTGTTCCTGTCGTCCTCCAGTTGTTCGTCGCGTTTTACGGGCTTCCCCTGTTGGTGATCCTATTCGGCGCCAAAGATTTTATCTCGGCGACGATCGCTGCCATGGTGGGGTTGAGCCTCTACCACGGCGGCTATCTGTCAGAAGTCATGCGGCCTGCATACCTGGCCGTCGATCGCGGCCAGCATGACGCGGCCGACAGTCTGGGATACACCTTCCGACAGAAGATCACCCGCGTCGTCGGCCCGCAAGCGGTGCACTTCGCACTGCCGGGCTACGGGAACTCCATCATCTACCTGATCCATAACGTTGCGCTGGTCATGTATATCGGCGCGGCCGACGTCATGGCGACTGCGCATTTGATCATGGAGCGCGACTATAACCAGTACCAGTTCGAAACCTACCTCGTCCTGGCGGTCATCTATTCGCTGATGTGCCTGGTCGCGTGGCTCATCGTGCGCTTCTTCGAGCTTCGCTCACCGATGCAGGCGCCAGAGGCGACGACAACGACTCCGATCAAGAACGAGCTCATCGCCAGCGTCTGACGTAAGGGTATTCGATCATGTTTGACACCGATATTTTGCTCCAAGATACGCAGGAAATTCTGGGCGCCGTACCCGTGACCGTTGGAATGGCGCTCTTGATTTTCGTCCTGTCGACGATAGTCGGCAGCATATTCGCGCTCATCGAATACAGACGGTTGCCGGTGCTGCGAGAGCTCATCATGACTTACAAGATCGTCTTCAAGGGCGTTCCGATGGTCATCGTGATTTTCCTCGCCTATTTCGGTCTGCCGCCCGCATTCCAGTTCCTGTTCTCGTTGCTGGGGATCAACTTCAACGCCCACGAAACCCCCAATTGGGTCATCCTTGTCGTTGCGAGTACCGGCTGTGTCGCCGCGTTCCAATCGGAGATTATCAAGGGAGCCCTGAACGCATTCGACACTGGTCAGTCGGATGCCGCCCATTCGCTGGGCTATACGGGCGGCCAACTGTTCCGACGGATCCTCTTTCCCCAGGTGGCCCTGACGGCAATCCCCGACCTGACAACCTCGATGATGGTCATCATGAAGGCGCTTTCCCTCGGGTTCGCCATCGAGGTTGTCGATATCTTCGCCCAGTCCCAATTAACCGCGGCGCTGAATTACTATTACCTCGAAGCGTTCGTGATTGCCGTCGTGATCTACATGGTGATTGCCTATATCGTCACCCAGATTGCCGACCGGCTGGAACGGGCGCTTAGGGTGCGGACGTGAGGCGCATGTGGGATAGGATGGCCAACCTTCGGATATCGAGCCGCACCTGGGAGGCAATTCTTTTGGGTATGAAAAGCTTGCGGAGAAGCCCAAGTAGCCGATGTATGTACCGGTGATTTGAAACTCCGCCTGCGGGTTTTAGATCCGCATTAGGAATGGAGCCAAGGCAGCCAGCCTCCGCCACAACCCTAGCAACGAGATTTGAGAAGATGGTGCGGGTGGTCGGGCTCGAACCGACACTCCTTTCGGAACTGGATTTTGAATCCAGCGCGTCTACCAGTTTCACCACACCCGCATGCAACCACCAAGTCCGTTCGCGGTGTTTGCAAGACCCCCGCGACTCCTATGTGGCTCCTGGGCCGCGTATGTGCCACAAGGTATTCCATGAAGTCCAGAGCGATTTCCCAGCGAAATTCGTGCGTTTTCATTCGCTCACGAGCCGAATGATCCAACCTGGGCATTTGGCACCGACTCCTAGTTCGACCCTCGGTCGCTTCGCATGACCCTAAGGCCGAGTTTGTTTCATGGGCTATTGGCCTCGAGCGGCTGCTCCGGGACTACAAAGTCGCGTCAGGAGCCGCCCTCTCAGAGCAATCTGCAAACGTCGCGATTTGGGGCCGCAAGCAGACGGACCGCTGCGTGCGCCCGCAAAGCGAATAGCCGCTATACAAAAGTCTCGTACTGGCTCTCAGCAACGGATACCGGATCGCTATATCGGCCCCCGGCGTCGGCGCAAACGAGGCTCTAACTTCGTTCGAAACCGTGGTAGCCTTCCGGGCCTCAATCGTCGAAAGATACTGGATCGCGATAGGCCGCGGGCACCCACGCTTTCGTGCACCTGGACGAGGTCGCTGGACTTGACGTTCCCTTCGTCGAATACGGCTTCCCATGCGGTCAGGCCGACGACGGGTAGCGCCGCGGCCAGCACGAAGTCCAGACGCGTCGGTTTTCCTCGAAACAGACGCCCCGGGGGACCACCTAATGTTCGGCATAGCTGCAGATTCGGCATAGCTGCCCGGATTGCCGGGAAACCCGCCGTCGACATACCGGACTTCGTCTCCGACGCTGATCCCGTCGACTGCCTCGCCGACTTGTTCGACTACGCCGACACCATCGATGCCGAGGATCGTCGGCGATCCGGTTTCGGCATTGGGATTGTGCCTTTGCCCGCTTCTTCTGTTCTGCGGGTCGGCTGGGTTCACGCCGCCCGGACCTTGACGAGCACGTCCGAAGGTCTCTCGACTTTCGGCCTTGCTATCTCGCGAACCTGCAGGAACTCGGGTCCGCCGGGCGCATACATCACCGGCGCCCGCATCGTCTCAGACATTGCGCGCCACGCCACCGCTTTGCTCGATCGCGTTGATCAGCCGATGCAGATTGACGGCGTCTCCGAATGTCGGACTCTGACGGGTGCCGGAAGTCACGTCGGAAGCGAAGAGTTGGTAAAGCTTCCTCACGTTGCCCGTCAGGACGTTCTCGCCGGCGCCGAAGTCTTCGGGTACGGAGATCGGCTGGAGGGTCTCGTCTGCTTGCGCCCCCATAAGCTTGAA
Source organism: Mesorhizobium sp. M1329 (assembly GCF_040318035.1). NCBI lineage: Bacteria > Pseudomonadati > Pseudomonadota > Alphaproteobacteria > Hyphomicrobiales > Phyllobacteriaceae > Mesorhizobium > Mesorhizobium sp. M1329. The sequence goes on from NZ_JAMYLN010000007.1 coordinate 149,180, forward strand.
CCCGCCCAAGCCAACGTAGCCGACGGGGCTCGTCAGCAAAAGGTCGCCCCTGCTGCCGTTGATCTCAACATGGAAATTCGTAGCACGCGACAGTCCGCCGCGGAAATGGCTCGTCACCACGCCGCCTGACGTGAGCTGGCCAGTGAAGGCAATCTGGTCGGCGACGTCGAGCGGAACCACTTCCTTGCTCTCCATCATCCTTATCGTTGGGCGCCGACTGACCAGTGTCCCCGACACGCTGAGGAAGCTCTCGTTGAGTGCGAACAGCAAGGCGTCGATCGTGTGGGCGAACGGCACGTGCAGCATGCTCGCGCCCGTGGACGGATCCAAGGTGTATCGGAAAGCCTCTTCGAGCTCCTCCCCCCAGGTAATACCGGAGCCAATGATCGAGGCCGAGAGCACCTCGCCCAGATAGCCCTCTTTGATCAGGTCGCGCATGTACCGGACAGTCGGATTCGCGCGGGTTTGAAGGCCGATCATTGCCGAGACGCCTTTTTCGGCGGCAAGCGAGTTCATCGTCTCGGCATCACGCAGGTTCATCCCGAGCGGCCATTCGGAAAACACAGACTTTCCCGCTTCGAGTGCCGCAGTCACGAGTTGAAGGTGTTCCGGCACTCTCACGGTGACAACCACCAGGTCGACATCTGGATGGTTCACAAGCTCTTCCGCCGACGAGACCGCGTGCGCGAAACCGAACTTGTCGGCTGACGCCCGCGCCGTTTCGATCCGACGATGGCTCACGGCAGAAAGCTGGAACTGCGGCAAACCTCTCAACGCAGGCACATGGGCGGTCGAGGCCCAACCGCGGTCGGGGTGAACGCCGATGATGCCAACTCTGATCCGTGCACTGGTCATTGGACGCGCTCCTTAGGCGTGATTTCCAGAATGGTCCGACGGAGCTCAAGCTTGGCGATACGCCACTGCCCATCCTCGAATTCCCAGCTTTCATGGTAGTGCCCGTAGCCGTGTATGCTGGCGGGGCGTGTGTCGGCGGTAGGCGGGAAGATGAGACAATCTCCTCCATCGACCAGATCGCGTTCACCTCCGTGTCGGACACCCACTCCATTTCCGATGCAGCAGATGCTTTTCCGCGATCGCCCTCGCCATGGGAGCACCCTGGTCGCCAAGCCCGATGAAACCCACTTGCTGGGTCGTGTCTATCATCTGCATCCTCCCAAAAAGCCGACAGTCATCTCCCACAGCCGTTGCGCGTTGGCGCTGTCGAGCGCGTATGCGGCCACACCCTCCAACCTCAACTGGGGGCGGTTCGGCACGACCGGAGCCTCGGCGCAGTTCTCGAAATACCGTCCGTTCGTTCCCTCGACCAACGGCGAGGCCGCGAGAAGCACCGAGGTGGCAGCGCCCTCCTCGGGTGTCTTGCGAAGGTGCTCGGGCGTACGCAGTCCTCCGGTATGACGCTGGAGGTTGGTCGCGATGGCTCCAGGATTCAGCGCGTTTGATACGATACCGTCATCGACCCATCGATCCTTGATTCCCACGGACAGAAGCGTGCAAGCCGTCTTCGACTGGGCATAAGCCAGAAGCGGGTCGTAGGGTATGAAGTGGAAGTGCGGGTCGTCCCAGAAGACCGGGCCGAACAGGCTGCCACTGGAGCTGACGGAGACGACGCGCGCGCCCTGGGCCTTGGCGAGAGCTCGGCGGAGACCTAGGGTCAGTGCGAAGTGCCCCAGGAAGTTGGTCGCGAACTGCATTTCCCATCCATGGGCAGAGCGTCGCAGCTCCGGCAACGCCATTATACCCGCGTTGTTGACGAGCGCGTGCAGGGGACCTTCCCAGTTGTCAACGAAACGGTCGACGGAGCGCAGGTCCGCGAGATCAAGCTGACGCAACTGGATCGCGGGGTTGCCGGTCTTCACCCGGAGGTCCGTCGCGATTTCCTCAGCGGTTTCCGGGCGGCGGACGGCGATGACAATAGTGGCCCCAGCCGCGGCGAGCGCCGAGGTCGTCTCGATGCCGATACCGCTCGCGCCGCCGGTGACGATCATCGTCTTTCCCCGGAGGTCGACAGCTCTCAGGACTTCGGACGCGGTCGAATGGAACCCAAATGGTAATTGGCGCAAGGTCGCCTCCTCAGGTTCTGGTGAGAGACTGGTTCAGTCGACCGACCGTCACTCAGTGATCTTGACGAAGCCCTGCTGCACGAGCTGGATCGTGCGGGCCATGGCGTCGAGATTGACCTTGATGCGGGGGAGCAGATCTGCATTTCCCCAGCCGTTCACCTTCGCAGTCGCACCGCAAAGTTCGACTCTGACGCCGATGTCGATGAGGTCGGCAACCAGCTTCTTGTATGGGTTGCCGGTGGCGATGTTGCGCGAAGCATTGTAGGCTACGTCATTCAGGGTGACGTGACCCGCGTTGGTGTGGAAGACCACGATCACGTCTGATGTCGCCTTGCAGTTCGCGATGTCCGTGGTGATCAGCTGAAGATGGAACAGCGCAGCGGGCAGGTCGCCTTCGAACTGAAGGCCCCCGATGCTGTGAACGGATTTCACTTCCTTCAGTTCGACCGGGATATCTATGAACAGAGCGCTTTTTGTTTCCGACATAGCTGTCTCCTGGGGTTCGGAATTCTGTGAAAAGAATTCGGGCCGGACGCCCCTTGGGAGCGTTCCGATGGCGCGCGTGAATTTGGGGAGGGACGCGCCAGAAGAAGTCGGCTGATGACCGAAGGCTCGTACTAGACGCCCTCGTAGACCAGCCGCGTGAAGAAGCTCGGATCGATGACGAAATTGCCCCACTTGGCGTCGAACGCCGCCGTGGGCTTGGCGGCGACGGCCTCGTCCCTCGATCGTCCCTGAAGCTTGAGCGCTGCGACGTTCTCGCGGACGGCCACAAGCATGTCGCGGAATTCCTGCAGCTCGGCGCGGTTGCTTACCGGATTTCCGTGGCCTGGGATGATGATCGTCTTGTCGGTCGCCGCGGCCAGGTTCGCATCCGAGGCGGCGATCATCCCGTCGATGCCGCCGCCCGTCGAATAATCGATGAACGGATAGATCCCGTTCCAGTAGGTGTCGCCGACATGGAGGACGTCCGCCTCGCCAAACATGACCGAGATGTCGCCATCGGTATGCGCCGGACCATAGTATTTCATGTCGAGCGACTGGCCGTTCAGCTTGAGCGAATGCTCCTTCGAGAAGGCGTGCTTGGGCACGCCGCCGTGCTCCAGCGGCAGGAAATTGTAATCCCAGTCATCTACCCGCTGTACCTGCGACAGGTACTTGCGGGTGTTCTCGTGCGCGATGATCTTGGCTCCGCCAGCTCCGATCCAGGCGTTGCCGTCCGCATGATCAAAATGCCAGTGGGTGTTGATGAGATGGGTCACGGGCTCAGGGGAGAGCGCGGAGAGCACCTTCGTCATCTGGGGGCGCGACACGCTGATGCCTGCATCGACCATGACGAGCCCGTCCTTGCCGCCCAAGACCGCGACGTTGCCGCCAGAGCCTTCGAGGATGGTGATGTCATTCCTCAGCTTGTGGGTGGCGATCTCTGACTTGGCGGCACTGTCCTTGATGAGGCTCACCAGCCCGCGCGCCTCGGCATAGGCCGCGCGTGGGCTCATCCAACCACCGGTCGCCGCGAAGGTGGCAGCGCCTATGCAGCAAAGGCAAAATCCACGCCGGGAATGCATGTGTTCCGTCATCATGACATACCTTTCCGCAGCCGGCCTCAGGTGGGCCGACAGCTTTCGAATTGGCTTGAGGAGATCGAGGGCAGGCATTTCGACCTGCCCAGGCGGTTACGCGTTGATAAAGGCGAGCAGGTCCGCGTTGATCACATCGGCATGCGTTGTGAACATCCCGTGCGGATAACCGTCATAGACCTTGAGTTTTCCGTTCTTGAGCAGCTTGACGGAGAGTTCGGCAGAGTCGGCGATGGGCACGACCTGGTCGTCGCTTCCGTGCATTATCAGGACCGGAACGTCGATGATCTGCATGTCCTCGGTGAAATCGGTTTCCGAGAACACCTTGATGCACTCGTAGTGCGCGTTCGCTCCGCCCATCATGCCTTGGCGCCACCAGTTGCGGATCGTGCCTTCGGAGATAACGGCGCCGGGGCGGTTGAAGCCGTAGAACGGTCCGCTCGCGATATCGAGATAGAGTTGCGCTCGGTTTGCCGCCAAGGCGGCGCGGTAGCCGTCGAAGACCTCGATCGGGAGTCCTCCAGGGTTCTTGGCCGACTTGACCATCACCGGAGGAATCGCAGAGATGAGCACTGCTTTGGCGACCCTGCCTTTACCGTGCCGGGCGACGTACCTGGTGACCTCGCCGCCGCCGGTCGAATGGCCAATATGGATCGCATCGCGAAGGTCGAGCGCCTCCGCGAGTGCGGCGACGTCGGCCGCGTAGGTGTCCATGTCGTTGCCGCCGGAGGTCTGGCTTGAGCGGCCATGGCCCCTCCGGTCGTGGGCGATGACCCGGAAGCCCTTGCCGAGGAAGAACAGCATCTGGTTATCCCAATCGTCGCCGCTCAGCGGCCACCCATGGTGGAACACGATCGGCTGACCGGTGCCCCAATCTTTGTAGAAAATCTGCGCGCCGTCTTTCGCCTTGATGCTGTTCATGGTCTCAGTCCCATCTTCAATGGTTGCACTGGTTGAGTTCGATGACGCCGTGGCAGCCAAGGCCTCCAGAGGCAGCGTCGTGGTCAGAGCGACGGCTCCGGTTCCGATCAGGACTTCCCGTCTCGTCGTTGTGGGCTTTGTCACGGCTGTCCTCGTGATCATGTCTATCCCCTCCTTGGGGCGGACACGGTTCCACTGGCAGCCCCGGACCTATCCTGACCGGATGCTCTCGTTTGGGCGTGTCGAGATTTCGAAATGGTCAGCCCTGCACTGGCGCTGCCGCGGCCCACTCTTTCCGGGTGGTAGGCATGCCGTCGATCATTTCGACGACGTCTTTGGATTTCGAAAGCGTCGTCATCAACGACTTGGGTCCCTCGAACGGCCGGCCCCCGATGTGCCAACCATCGGTATGAAGCTCCTCGATGAGGACCCATACCACCTCGCGGAAGGCCTCCGAGCCCTCGAACTTCACCATGACGTCGGTCAAGGCCTTGGCCATGGCGTGTTTCTCCTCCGGCGTGAACACGCCGTCGACCAGTTTCACGTTGACGAATGGCATGACATCTTTCCTTGGTTCAGAGGTTGAAGGTGCTTTATTCGGCGACGTCGATCACGATCTTACCGTTGGCGGTCCGGTTTTCGACTTCGACATATGCTTCCGCAATGGTCTCGAAACTGAAGCGACGCGGATCGAGGAGAGGTATGATCTTTCCTGCTTCCGCGAGCCGCTTCGCCTCTCGCAGGATGTGCCCGTGATGGGCGCGGCCTTCCCCGGTCAGGATCGGCAGGAGCGTGAAGACGCCGGAGTAGCTTGCGGCTCGGAACGAGAGCGGGCCGAGCGAGTGCGTGCCCCATCCCAGGCAGCTGACGACATGGCCGAAGCGGGTCACGGCGTTGAACGCGGCGTCGATCCCGGCGCCGCCGACGGTGTCATAGACAATGTCGAAGCCGCGCCCGCCCGTATGGTCTTTGACGTATTCTTCGACCGTCGTCTGATGGCGGTCGATCGCAGTGGCGCAGAGTTCCTCGATCTCGCGTTGCTTGGCAGCCTTATCCACGGCGAAGACCTCGGCTCCGAAAGCCCGGGCTATCTGGATGGCAATGTGGCCGACGCCACCCGCACCGAGTACGAGAACTTTCTGGCGCGCCTGAACCTGTGCGCGATCCACTAGGCCTTCCCAGGCGGTGATGAAGACCAGCGGCAACGCGGCCGCTTCGCGCATGGTCATGTTGGCAGGCTTGGGAGCCAGCAAATCGGCGTCGACGGCCACGAAGGTCGCGAGCGAGCCCTGGAGACCGCCGACGCCGCCCGTCATGCCGAAGACCTCGTCGTGCGGCTTGAACGCGGTCACCCCAGGGCCGACAGCTTCGACGATCCCGGCCACGTCCATCCCGAGAATGGCGGGCAGTGGATGCCGCGCATGCGGAGCCTGGCCGCTTTTGATCTTGAGATCGAGCGGGTTTACGCTGCTCGCCTTGACGCGGACCAGGACCTCGCCCGCCGAGGGCGCTGGGCAGACAATGCTGGTGCGGAGGAAGTCAGAGTTCGTCTCGTTCAAGACGAGCGCGTCCATTTTGGTCGCCATGGTCTTCATCTGTCTGCCCTCTCTGCCGCGCCGACGACTGTCAGGCGACTTTCAGAAGGTGGCAGAGCAGAGTGGTCTCAAGCCAGTGAATTGCAGTGAAATCTTGTGATGAGCACGAGCACAGATGCGCGCGGGAAGATCAGGACACCTCGGCCAAAAGAGCCTTGGCCGCCACCATGTCGGCCGTGTCGAAGCCTTCGATGAACCGATCACAGACCGCGGCCAACAGTGCGCGCGCCCGAGCAGTGTCTCCGCGGTAACGCGCCAACCTCGTCAAACTCGTGGTCGTCCTGAGCCCCCAGGACAGCGCGTCCTGTCGCCCCGCCACATCGACCGAATGGAGATAGCATCGTTCGACGCTCCCGAGGTCGTCACCGCCGCGCCAAAGGACATCCCCCTTCAGGCGATAGAGTTCTGCGACACACCAGAGCTCGTCCTTCTCTTCGCTGGCGCTGATCGCCGCCTCCACCAGCGACCGGGCTTCGGCGTGTTGCCCCAGACAAGACAGGCCCTCGGCTAGAAAGCCGAGAAATCTAACATTGTAGAGGTTGAAGAGTTTTACCTGGCGCAGTTCAGCCAACCCGTTCCGGAGAAGTGGCACGCCTCTCTCAGGAAGCCCTCGCTGGATCAGAAGCACCGCCTTCCAGCACCGACCGAAGACCTCCCATGGGCCGAGCGCGTTCGTCTTGGCTAGATCGAGTAGCTCGGTGATAGCCAAGTCCGCCGCCACAAGGTCGCCGACATGAACCAGGACCGGACATGACCAGCGCGCCAAGGCTTCACACAACGAGATCGCGTGGCCCGATTCCCGCGCGGCCCCAACGGCGGTGTGGACCGCCTTGATCGCCTGATCAGGAAGACCTTGCATCCACAGGAGCTGGGCAGGTTGGATTCGTGCCGAAACCGACTGGCCGAACCTGAAACGCACTGAATTCGCGGAGGCGGTTTCAGCAGAGACATCGTGGGCTAACATGAGATCGGCGTGACGGCGGGCACCCCGGAAGTCGCCCATGCAGAACAGGGTCATGCTGAGCATTCGGTCACCGATGAACCGATCGAGTCCGCTTTGGGCGAGCGCCACGAAACGTTCGGCGTTTCCCAGCGACGCCTTGTAGTCACCCATGCCCACTTGTGCGACCCACAAGCCCCAAAGAGCCTCCGCTTGAGCGTCGACGTCGCCCAACTCCTCGGATATCTCCAACGCCTTGGCGAAAGCGGCCGGAGCTTGTGGCGCGAAGCCGATCTTGAACGCTTGGGAGAGCCCGAGCGCACTGTAGAGCTGCATGATCTGACGAGCGTACTCGTTTCTTCGCTTTCCCGGGTCGATGCCTAGCAGCGCGCGCTGGACACTGGTCAGGCATTCGTCGACCAGAGAAAGCTGGTACCACATCGGAATGGCGGCGACGGTGACCGCGAGGCCAACTTCGATATCGCCGTGCCCCGAGTAGGCCCAATCCAGAACGAAGCGCACGTTGTTGATGTGCAGAGCATACCTCAAAAGCCATTCTTCCCTCGGCAGAGTTTCGACCTCCTCCTGCGAATGCTCGAGGACATCGCATAAATAGCTCGCGAGTTGCCGCGTGACGGCATCGAGTTCTCCTTCCTCCCGCACCTTGTCCAGAACAAAGGCCCGTGTCGTGTCGAGAAGACGGTACCGCGCGGCCTTGCCTCGAGCGTCTACCGCCACCAGGGATTTGGCGACGAGGTCAGCGAGATGACCCGGCACATCGCGTTCCGCGGCATCCGGGCCGGTTGCGACGGCGACTGCCGCCTCCCGCCCGAAGTCTCCTGAGAACATTGCGAGCCGGCGCAGAACCCTCTGCTCACCTTTCGATAGCGCCCCGTAGCTCCAGTCGATCATCGCTGCCAGGGTTTGATGGCGGGGGAGAGCGGCACGCCGACCACCCGTCAGCAGCCGCAGACGGTCATTCAGAAGCTCCGCGATACCGCGCGTGCCAAAGGCCTCCACCCGCGCTGCGGCGAGCTCGATCGCGAGGGCGATCCCATCTAGCTGGCGGCATATATGCGTGACCACAGGAGCTTCGTCGTCATTGAACGAATACTCGCTCCCGGAAGAGGTCGCCCGCTCGACGAACAGTCGAATGGCGGGATATTCCAACGCGTCGGCGGCAGTCAGGCCGGCCGCGGAAGGCGGCATGTCGAGAGGGGGGAGCCTGTAGACGCTTTCGCCCTCCACCCGCAACGCCTCGCGGCTGGTGGCAAGGATGGTAATTTCTGGCGCTTCCCGGAGCAAGGCCTCCGCCAGACGGGCAGTGGCTTCGAGAACGAGTTCGCAACTGTCGAGCACGAGCAGCATATGTTTCCCGCGAAGGTGCCCGATGAGGCTCGCGGTCGGATCCCCCGATGTCTCCGGAAGGCGAAGCTGTGACGCCAGGACTGAAGGGACGAGTTGGGAGTTCGTTATTGGGGCCAGGTCCACGAAGCAAAGGCCATGTTCATGCGATGACAACAATTGTTCTGCCACGCGAAAGCCCACGGTTGTCTTGCCTATGCCACCTGGGCCGACAATTGTGACCATACGGAACCGTTGAAATCGCCCTTCGACGATCTTGATCGCTTCGTCACGTCCGATGGGGTGCGTCAGCTGTCTTGGAAGATTGTTCGGGGCCGTTGTCGTCTGGGGCTCGTGTTCAACATGAGAGCGGGTGAGAGGAGCAATGAACCGATAGCCTCTTGATGGAACGGCGACGATGTATCGCGGAGCGGCTTGATCGTCGCCGAGCACCCTGCGGAGCAATGCAATCTGAGCTCTGAGATTCGACTCCTCCACCGTGGCGTTGGGCCAGGCTCTCGCGGTCAATTCATCCTTCGTTACCAGTTCGCCCGCCTGCTCGGTTAACGCGATGAGTATTTCGAGCGCGCGGGAGCCGATCGTTACGGGCTCAGCATCCTTGAGCAGAAGATGTCGCCCCGGATACAGCAGGAATGAACCAAACGTGATCGCGACATCTGCCGCAGCGGTTGCCTTTGGGAAAGCTTGCCCTTGCATTCTATCCTTCGCTGGTAACGGAGCATTATCGGCCCGGAATATGGAGTGAAGCTGCGAACCAAGGGCGAGTGTGCCAGAGTCGAGTTGCTGGCGACCGAATGATTTCTCGATTCTCCAAGTAATATACGATCCCGACGTAAGGGGTCATCCATCTATTTTTGTGGGAGTCATATTGCTCTACTTTGGCGGGGACCGACCCCCAAGGGTCAAGCATGGTGTCTCAGGTTCTTGCGATGTCCAATCCAGTCAGCCTTGCGCTCGCGCGCCACAACCTCTCGGCCCTCTCGGGATCGATCGCATAGGGACGCACCCCAAATCCCTCGCTGGGCTCTACGCGTGCGACGTCACAATTCTCGCAATAGACCCCGCCTATTGAGTCCAACACAGGAGCGGTGGCACTCCAGACTGTCGTCGCCGCGCCTTGTTCCACGGTTTTCATATCCTCGCCGGATCGATTATGGGGGACCCATCCGGAGCGACAGCACCGAAAGCGTCGAATTCGGACCGGGTCAGATGACGAATGCCGGGTGTCATTATCATTCCGGGGTGTACGGAGAGGGCGCTAACGCCGTGACGGCGTCCACGGGTGTCGAGCGCAACCGCGAAAAGCGCGTTCGCAGTTTTCGATTGGCCGTAGGCCATCCATTTATCATAGGGACGTCGTACAAAATCGAGGTCGTCGAAATCGACATCACACATCTGATGGCCTCGGGATGAGAGAACAACCACTCGAGATCTTTCCGCTGCAAGTAATGCTGGCCATAGCAGTGCCGTCAGCCGAAAATGTCCGAGGTAGTTGATGGAGAAATGGCCCTCGTGACCATCTTCATCGCGGAACAGCGGCCTCGCCATCACGCCCGCATTTAGGACCAGAAGATCAAGTCTGCTTTGTCGCTCGAGAAAAGCCGTGGCGAAGGCTTTGATAGAGACGTCATTGATTAGGTCAACGGGCCAAACCTCAACCCCGTCAATCCCCTTCAAAGCGGCTCGCGCGCCGATAGGGTCGATCGCTGGTACGCAGATGCTAGCGCCGCATCCTGCCAGCACTCTGACGGTCTCCAGGCCCAGCCCGGAGGAACCACCAGTCACCAATGCAACCCGCCCGGCAAGGTCCACGCCACGTGCCACTTCCTCCGCGGTCACGGCAGGTCCAAAAGGGGTATGAAGCGGGGTTTGCAATTCTCCCATTTTTGTTTCCCCAGTCGATCCCGCTCGATGCTCAACGCAGATACCCTAGTAGCGGTTTTCCCGCGCGATGTCGTCAAGGGCCGCTTGGCGATAGGATAGATGCCCTGTCCTACCAGGCGTACTCACACATTTTGTGTTCTTTGGCCATTCGCACAGCAGCGCCATGAGGTGCTGGGCGTTGCGGCGCGGTCGTCCCCGTGACAGGTAACGAGAATTGGAAGATAGCGCCGTGAGGACCGGCCGCCGTCGCCCATAGCTTTCCCCGTGTGCTTCGACGATAGTCCGGCAGACGCCATCTCGATCCTCTCAGCGATCTACCTTGCCGGTCTCCCATTCGTCGCATTGTCACCGGAGACTGCAAACCAACCGCTGCCAGCGTAACCTTTGCTCCGCCTGAAGAGAGGCCTTCCGCAGCAGCATCAGTGAGACTCTATTCAAGCTCAATAAAGCGAGGTTGGCCCAATGAATGAACGCATCCAGGAAAGGTGGCCGGATATACCGTACGGTCCTTGGCGCAGCACGTGTTCCGCGTTGCATCTTTATAGTCAGATCATAGGGAAATATCGGCTCGCCCGCTCAGCGTGGGTGAACCATTCCTGGCATGCAACCCTCTACACTGACGCTCGCGGTTTCACGACCGGGCTAGTGCCAGATGGACCAGGCGGCATCGAATTGAGCCTCGATCTGATCAACCATGAAGTGGTCGGACGAGCAACCGATGGGCGCATTGCCCGGTTCCCGCTTGAGCCGATGTCGGTCGCCTTCTTTCACCGGCGCGCGTTGGATCTCATTCGTACTCTCGGTGGGACACCGGAGTTCCATGGCAGGCCGAATGAGATTCCGCAGGCTATTCCGTTCGCCGAAGACAGGATGGAACGCCCCTACGATGCCGATGCTGTGACACGGTTCTTCAGGGCATGTGTGGCAGTGACGAACGTGCTCCAGATCTTCCGTACGGCGTATCTCGGCAAGGTCAGTCCGGTGCATCTCTTCTGGGGAAGTTTTGACATTGCCGTGACACGTTTCTCCGGTCGACAGGCGCCCTCACATCCAGGCGGTATTCCGGCCCTGCCCGATGAAATCACCCGCGAGGCCTACAGCCACGAAGTCTCGTCAGCTGGCTTCTGGCCAGGTGGGGGTGCAATCGATTTTCCCGCGTTCTATTCCTATGCATACCCAATGCCGACCGGTTTTTCAGCTGCAAGAATTTCTCCCGAAGCCGCATATTACGATGAAAACCTCGGAGAATTTCTGCTGCCCTATGATGCGGTCCGGCTTGCCAACAATCCAGAACACACGCTCATGACCTTTTTGGAAAGCACGTATGGCGCCGCTGCTGAACTCGGTGATTGGGACAGGACTGCGCTCGAGTGCAAGGTTGGTAAACCTCGACAACCTCGGCCCATGTGAGACACAGAGGTTCGACTTAACTGATGACTTTTCCCGACTACGATTGTCGTCGTTCCGGGCGAACTGGGGCCGAGAACAGACCGCCAGCTTCGGTCTGCGGATCGTGCAGAGCGGACATTTAGGTTGGGCCCGGACATCGTCGTGACCTGACCCAAACGAGCCATTCCGGCAGGCAAGCTCGAATGTCTCGAATGTGGTGAATACGACATTGACAAAACCTCAGCCGTCGATGAAAGCGCGGAAAGAAGGGATTTGCTGAGCGCCGGTGAGGTCGGTTTCCTTTCAGAACAACTGATACTATGATCCTGCGGGGCCAGGCCAACAATGGACCGCAAGCTTGCCGCGATTCTCGCCGCCGATGTCGTGGGCTATTCGGCTCTGATGGAGCGCGATGAGGCCAGCACGTTCGAGCGCCTTCGCGCCGGACGCAAGGAACTGTTTGAGCCCGAAATTGCACGCCACCACGGCCGTATCTTCAAGCTGATGGGCGACGGGATGTTGGCCGAATTCGGCAGTGTCATCGATGCCGTCGAATGTGCGGCGTCGCTGCAGCGCGGGCTTGGCGAGCGCAACGCTTCGCTTCCCGAAACCGAGCAGATTCACGTGCGGATCGGCATCAACCTCGGCGAGGTGATCGTCGAGGGCGAGGACCGGTATGGTGACGGGGTCAACATCGCAGCCAGGCTTCAGCAACTGGCGGAGCCCGGCGGCATCTGCCTGTCGGGAAAAGTGGCCAAGGAGGTGGAGAGGAAACTGGCTTTCGCCTTCGAGCCGATGGGCGAGCAGAGGGTCAAAAACATTGCCCAACCAGTTCAGACCTATCGCGTGGTGCTTGATCCAGCGGCAGCGGGCACGACCCTCAAAGCTCGCCGCCGGCCGCGCGCCTGGCGCCTTCCGGTAGCGGCGGCTGTTCTCATCCTGGCCCTCGGCCTTGCCGCGGCATGGTGGCAGCCGTGGGAGAGGCCTGCGCAACCTGCTGCGCCCGCGGCCAGCGAGGCGGTAGATGCCCGGCCGTCGCTCGTAGTCCTGCCCTTCGACAATCTCAGCGACGACAAGGAACAGGAATATCTCGCCAACGGCTTCACCGAGGACCTGACGACCGAACTGGCGCGCGTGCCCGGCCTTTTCGTCCTCTCCCGCAACGCGGCCTTTGCCTACAAGGACAAGGACACGAAGCCTGCGGAGATTGCTGCGGCATTGGGCGTCCGCTATCTGCTGGAAGGCTCGATTCGCCGCGTCGGCGACAACATGCGCATCAATGCGCAACTGATCGACAGCTCGACATCCGGACATCTCTGGGCGGAGCGCTTCGACGGCCGGTGGGCGGACGTGTTCGCGCTGCAGGACAAGGTCGTCGGCAGCATTGCCGGCGCGCTCCAGCTCCGCCTGGTGAGCGTCGCGCCGGCCGCCCGCGTGGGAGGCACAAACAATCCCGAGGCCTATGATGTCTATCTCAAAGGGATGGACATCTATAACCGCATCAACACCCCCGAGGAGTTTGCGCAGGCTGTGAAGCATTTCCAGCACGCGGTGCAACTCGACCCCGATTTCGGCGCGGCTCATGCCCAACTCGCCTGGGCCTATTGGGACGCGGACATCGACCGGGCCGTGGTGATGGGGCTCACGCGAGCCGAGGCCTATGACAAAGTCCACGAAACCCTGAAGCTCGCCGCCCGACATCCTTCGCCGGGTTATTATCAACTGGTCGCCGAGTTGATGATCAGGGAGCACAACTCGGACGAAGCAGTCACCGTTCTTCTGAAATCGATGGCGCTCGATCCTAGCGATACCTGGAATTATCTCTCGCTGGCCAATGCCCTGAATTTCAACGGCCGGCCGAAGGAAGCGCTGAGCTATCTCGATGCGGCTGCGCGCGTCGACCCGATCTCGTGGATGGACTACAGGCGCTACCAGGCCGGACTGGCCGAGTTCGGTCAAGGGAAATTCGAGGGCGCGGTTCGCTCCATCGAGAAGATGGACCTTGCTTCGCCCGATTCACCGGCCAACTTCTATGCCCTGCAAGTCCTTGTTTCGGCCTATGGGCATCTTGGGCGCACCGACCAGGCCGCGGCCGCCTTGGAAATGTTTAGGAAGGCTGTTGCGCACAGAATGGAATACGGGGAGAGCCAGTTGATCACCCAGGACTACATGGTGTTCAAGAATGTGGCCGATATCGAACGCCTTTTGGCCGGCCTGACCAAGGCAGGTGTGCCCGATCTGCCGGCATTGGCAAGGGCAGGCATGAATCCGAAGGACCGGCTCACAGGCGCGGAAATAAGGTCTCTCATGTTCGGCCACGAAACGCGCGGAAAATTGGCGTTTGACAAGTTCCTGCCTATGCAGCGCACGACCTCCGTCGACGGCGCCGTCAGCGAGACCATTGGCCAAAGGACCCACTCAGGAACCTCGTGGGTGCAAGGCAATTTCTTGTGCAATGCCTTTCCGGTAGAGCTGACAAGCTGTGGAGCAATTTATCGCAATGTGTTCAGGACGCCGGGGCGCGACGACGAATACAAGGCCGTTTACCGCTGGGACCAGTTCGAATTTTCGGTCGTCAAGTGAACTCCCAAATGCCGCAAAGGCCGAAAGTCTGCTTGCGGGATATACATGCGACCTTGTTCGCCATAACCGAAACGACCGGAATTGGCGCAACCACGACCTCCACCGTGGCCGCTGGCGATGTCGGCTTTCAGGCGCTGGCAAAGGCGACTTCGCCGGCCGACATTGGGCGCATTGCCGACGGTCTTGGGCCGAACATCAGTCAGTAGGCTTCGATTGTCAGAATTGCGTTCTGGAATCGCTTGGCCGCAAGATCCTCAGGCGTAATCCAATATTGAAGCGGCCCCATCTCTCCGACGGTCCAGTTGAGCGCCATATCCGGCCCAAGTTGGAGCAATAGCAGGTAGCGGTCCTTCATCTCGTCGGCTGCTGCCTGGACGACTTCACCCTTGCCAAGCATCTGATGGTTACGGGATACGTGGCGGTGAGACAGGGCGGCTACGATGTCAGGGCCGATGAGCGCTGCACCGTCCGGGGCTGTCAGACCGCCCTCGGCGCCTTGGATCGCCGCGATCGAAACCCAAGCGGACTCTCTGCAGCCATTTGTTTTTCGGCCGATAGCGGGCCTTCGGCGAAATTGGAGCTGTTGACTCTCCCAGACATTCGAAACGTGTGACCGCGGCTATTGGGTTCAATGATACGACCCTCGACGCAGGCCGTACGGAAGTCCTTGCCAGAGCCATCAATATACATTATGTGTAAATGTATATTGATATGAGGAAGGATGCCCGCATGCGCTCCATTGCCATCACTGACACGTTCTCGGTTGCAAGTCAGCCGAACGTTGCCGATTTCAAGCATTTGGCCGGCAAAGGCTTTCATGCGCTCATCAATGCACGACCCGACGGGGAGGAGGCTGGCCAGCCTGGAAACGTTGCCGAGCAGCGAGCAGCGCACTATGCCGGCCTTCGCTATAGCTTCGTTCCGGTCACCGGCGCGACGATCACGCGGGCCGATATTGACGCGTTCCGATCCGCTCTGGCTGCTTCGGCAGGGCCAGTCATTGCGCATTGCAAAAGCGGCGCACGGGCACTGACGCTCTACGTGCTGGGGGAAGTGCTCGATGGGCGGATGGAGGTCGACGATGTCGTATCCTTCGGAAAGAGCCACGGCTTCGACCTTTTCGGCGCGGTCAAATGGCTGGAAAAAACTGCCCGCGAGCGTCCGCGCGTAAAAGGCTTCTTCGACCCGCGCACCTATTCAATCCAGTATGTGGTTGCAGATCCGGCGACGAAGAGATGCGCCATCATCGATCCGGTGCTCGACTTCGATGGGAAGTCCGGCGCGACTGGAACCAGGAGCGCCGACGCCATCCTCGCCTATGTCGACGACGAGGGACTGTCGGTCGAATGGATCCTCGACACCCATCCGCACGCCGACCACTTCTCCGCGGCGCACTACCTCAAGGAGAAGACCGGCGCGCCAACCGCCATTGGTGCGCGTGTCGCCGATATCCAAAAGCTTTGGCACGGCATCTACAACCGGCCTTCCGCACAGGACGGTTCGCAGTGGGATCGGCTGTTCGCGGATGGCGATCGGTTCAAGGTCGGTTCCATCGACGCCCATGTGATGTTGTCGGCAGGACACACCCTTGCCTCTGTGACTTACGTTATCGGCGACGCCGCCTTCGTTCACGACACCCTCTTCATGCCAGACAGCGGCACAGCGCGGGCCGACTTCCCTGGCGGCGATGCCCAGATTCTGTGGCGATCCATTCAGAATATCCTCGCGCTGCCGGACGAGACGCGCCTTTTCACGGGCCACGACTACCAGCCGGAAGGCCGGACGCCACGCTGGGAGAGCACGGTCGGTGAACAGAAGCGCGCCAACCCGCATGTCGCCGGGATGGACGAGGCTGCCTTCGTCAAACTGCGCGAGGCGCGCGATCGCTTGCTGCCCATGCCCAAGCTGATCCTCCACGCACTGCAGGTAAATCTGCGCGGCGGCCGCCTTCCAGAACCGGAAGACAACGGCCGGCGCTATCTCAAATTTCCGCTCGACGCGCTCCAGGGAGCGGCATCGTGACTGCGATGGACGATTTGAAAACGAAAGGCATGAGCCTTGCCGCCATGGAGGTCCGCGCCGGCGAAGTCGCGGGATTGCTAAAGACGCTCGCCCATCCGGTCCGGCTGCTGCTCGCCTGCACGCTTGCCGAGGGCGAATACTCGGTCGGCGCGCTCGAGGAAAAGCTCGATATCCACCAGCCGACGCTCTCTCAGCAACTCACCGTTTTGCGCGAGGCTGGGATTGTCGAGACGCGACGCGAAGGCAAGCAGATTTTCTACCGCCTTACGGCGGACAAGGCGGCGCAGCTCATCGGGGCTCTCTATGGTATCTTCTGCGAGCCTGGGAGCACGTCATGAGCGGTTACTGGGTGTCGCTGATCGGTGGCATGATCATCGGCCTCTCTGCGGTCTTGCTGCTTGTCCTGAATGGGCGCGTCGCCGGCATAAGTGGCATTGTCGGACGTCTGGCGCAGGGAGCTAACATCCTGACGAACGGCGCCTTCGTCGTAGGCCTCGCCCTCGGACCGGTGTTGTTCCTCGCACTATTCGGGCATATGCCGGCGGTCACCGTCACCGGGTCGTGGCCACTGATCGTCGTCGCGGGCTTGCTCGTGGGTTTCGGCACGCGCATGGGTTCGGGCTGCACCTCGTGCCACGGCGTCCTCGGTCTTGCCCGGTTGTCGCGGCGCTCTTTCGCCGCCGTCGTCACGTTCCTCGCGGCCGGCGTGCTCGCCGTCGCTCTACTGAAGTGCGCCGCACCATGACCGTTCGCAAGTCGCAAATCATCGTTTCCGTCGGCGCCGGTCTGGTCTTTGGCTTCGGCCTGTCGCTGTCGGGCATGCTCGACCCGATACGCGTGCAAGGCTTTCTCGACGTCTTTGGCGCGTGGGACTCGAGCCTGGCCTTCGTGCTTGGCGGCGCCGTCGCGGTGGCCTTCGTCGGACTCCGCGTGGGGCGGCGCATGCCGCGGCCGATACTCGACACGACGTTCCATTTCCCGGTGTCGACAAGCATCGATGCGCGGCTGATCGCGGGCTCCGCGCTATTCGGCCTCGGCTGGGGGCTCGGGGGATTGTGCCCCGGCCCCGCTGTCGCCTCGCTGTCGCTTGGCCTCTGGCAAACCTGGCTCTTCGCGCTGGCAATGCTCGCCGGCATGATATTTCACGACCGGTTCTTCAAGCGGATGCGGCCTTGACCGGCGCCATGGTGAGCGCCGTCGGCTCGGGCGGTATCGTCGGCTTGATGCTCGGCCTGCTGGGTGGTGGCGGCTCGATTCTTGCCGCACCGCTCCTGCTCTATGTCGTTGGCGTTTCCAGCCCTCACATCGCCATCGGCACCAGCGCACTTGCCGTTTCGGCCAACGCGATTGCCAACTTCGCCGGGCATGCGCTGAAAGGGCACATCTGGTGGCGCTGCGCGATCGTCTTTGCCGCTGTCGGTGCGGTGGGCGCACTCGCCGGCTCCAGCTTCGGGAAGGCTATGGACGGTCAGCACCTGCTCGTCCTGTTCGCCCTGCTGATGATCGTGATCGGCGTCCTGATGCTCAAATCACGCAAGACCGTAGCCGCAACGGCTCGGCCCGTGGATCGACGTATGTGTCTGCTGACGGCGTTCGCTGCGATCCTCGCGGGTGGTGCGTCCGGATTTTTCGGCATTGGCGGCGGGTTCCTGATCGTGCCCGCCCTATTGGCCGCCACGGGGATGCCGATGATCAACGCGGTCGGCTCCTCTCTGCTCGCGGTCTCCGCCTTCGGCCTCGCAACTGCCATCAACTACGCCGCCTCCGGGCTGATCGACTGGCTGCTCGCGGCCGAGTTCATTGGCGGCGGTATCCTTGGGGGGATGATCGGCATGACTGTCGCCACTCGGCTTTCCGCCGGCAGGGACACGCTCAACCGCATCTTCGCCATCGTTATTTTCATTGTCGCAGGCTACGTGCTGTGGCGGAGCGAAGGCCGCTAGACGCTGCCTCCATAACGAGAAATCACCCCGCGCCGTGTGCAGCCGGTTTCAAGGTTCCAGGCTGGATCGACTTGCTTTGTGGTGCGGTTCCATGTCGGCTGTTGGCGCAAGCGCGTCGATCCGAGGCTCTCGGGAAGGTCGGCTTCCAGACGGTGATCAAGTCGCCCTGAACGGCCGACTTCGGCGCGTGGCAGACGTCCCTCAAATCATGGCGTAGAAGCGCCGCAAACCGGCGGGGGTCAATATCGCGTCGTGCCTCAGCTTTGTGATGAATGCCATTTATACGCCATTGGCGCCGCGGGCAGTTGCGGACGCGGCTCCTATTCTGCACCTGGACGGCTTTGTGAGGCTTTGAGGAATAAAGGTCCGATTCATTAACGCTTTGATTTTCTTATTCGTTTTTGGTTTTGCGACACTCCGTCGCATGGTAGACAAACCACTTTTTGAGTCGAGCGCGTCTACCAATTCCCCCATAGGGGCTCAGGCCGGGCGGCCTGGATGGGCGCGGACTATACGGTTGGAGGCCTGTTCGTCAACTGGCCAATTCCCTGGAGCCTATCTAGCCCAAGCCTAAGCTTCGATTTCGTCGTCGGAGGCTTCGGTCCATAGTGGGCATCTCAGCCCGTTGAACCCTTCTACCGCAACAGCGGCCACAGAATGCCGATGAATACTGACGCCCCATCCATGAGCCAATGCGCCGTCGCCAGCGGCAGCACGCGGTGCACATGATCAGATTGAGTTAGGATCGGGTTCTGAACGCTACGGTGGAAACGAGTTCAGCCAAGTCCGGTTTCCGGAGTGAAAGCAGAATGTATCGACCCGGCCATGAGCAAAACATCACCGAGGGCGGCTCACATCTCCTCGAGGGCGTCGGCAATATAGCCGCCGGTCTGAAGCTTCCACAGTCGGGCATAGAGCCCGTCGCGCTCCAGCAGCGCCGATGGTTTTCCCTCCTCGACGATGCGGCCTTTGTCGAGGACGACGATCCGGTCCATCCTGGCAATCGTCGACAGGCGATGGGCGATGGCGATCACGGTTTTGCCTTCCATCAGAAGAGCGAGCTTGTCCTGGACCGCCGCCTCGGCTTCGCTGTCCAATGCGGACGTCGCCTCATCGAGAACCAGGATTGGCGCGTCCTTGAGCAACACCCGGGCGATCGCGACGCGCTGGCGCTGGCCGCCGGAAAGTTTCACCCCGCGGTCGCCAACGAAAGCGTCGTAGCCGGTTCGGCCTTCGCTATCTCTGAGATCGGCGATGAAGTCGTCGGCCTCGGCCAGCATCGCGGCGTGCTCCACCTCCTCCGGCGGGGCATCGGGCCGGCCATAACGGATGTTGTCGCCGACGGAGCGATGCAGAAGCGAGACGTCCTGGGTGACGACGCCGATGCTCTCCCGAAGGCTGGCCTGGGTCACGCTGCGGAGATCCTGCCGATCGATCAGGATCGCGCCGCCCTTCAGCTCGAAGAACCTTAGGAGCAGGCTGACAAGGGTCGACTTGCCGGCGCCGGAGAGGCCAACGAGCCCGACCTTCTCGCCTGCGCGCACGGTGAGCGACAGGTCTTCGATCACCCGTTGGCCCTCGCGGTATTCGAACTGGATGTTCTTGAACTCGACTTCCCCGGCCGAGACGTCGAGCGGCTTGGCGTTCGGCGCGTCTTTTATGGTCGGCGGCGTCGTCACGACCGGCATTGCGTCGCGGATCGTGCCCACCGCCTGGAAAATCTGCTGGCCCATCTGCAGGAAGGCACGGGAGTTGGCGTTGAGCCGCTGCACGATGGCGATCGAAGCGGCGAACTGGCCAACCGTGACGAAGCCGGCGACAAATCCCCAGAGCCCTATGGCAACATTGGTGAGAAAGAGGGCAACGTTGAGCAGGACGACGCCCATATCGGTCGTCAGATAGATGCGCCTTTCGCGCTGCTGGGTCTCGATGGCGTTTTCCATGACGGTCCGTATCGCGCCCGCCTCGCTGTCTTCCGCCGCAAACAGCTTGACCATCTGGATGTTGCTGTAGAGGTCGGTCATGGCGCCGACCACGAGGCTTCGCCCGCGCGCCGAGCGGCGCGACCGCTCGGAATATTGGGGTACCGCCACCACCGCAATGGCGATGTTGGCGGAGATCCAGACGAAAACCGGCAGCGCCAGCGGCCACGACAACGCGCCAAGCAGAACGAGCGAACCGACGAGTTGCACCAGGAACAGCGGTATTCTGTAGAAGGCCACGACGATCTGCTGCTGCACGGCGGATGCGACTTGCGAAATGCGCGACGCCACCTGACCGGCGAAGAGATCGTGGAAGAAGGCAAGGTCCTGGCGTTCCACTGCCTTGTGGCCCTGCCACTGCATCGCCGCCGGCATGCATACGGCCACCGTCTGCGAGTTCAGCGCATTGCCCACGAAGATGAGCAACGGCAGCACGGGGAAAACCAGCACGCCGAGCACGACCAGCGTCGGCCAGTCCTCCTGCAGGAAAACCGCCGCGCCCTTCGCGCTCACCCCGTCGACGACGAACGAGGCCCCCCAGATCGTCGCAAGGTTGATCCCCTCGACCGCCATCATCAGGATGGTAATGGCCGCAAGGGTGCTGCGGAACATCCGCGCAAAATGCAGGAGCAATGCAAACGGCCCGCTCGCAGGCAGCGGCGCGGGTGGAATATCCAGCGGACGGATGAGCGTCTCAAAGGGGCGATAAATGAAATCAGACAACGACATGGCGGCGCAAAGGGCGAAGCAGGGAGAGAGGATGCGACAGGAATCGCCGGTATTTAAACACGGATCGTGTTCGACCGGAAAACGCGGCAACGTATTAGAACTCGCCTTGACGCATTTCAGGCGCAGAAGTTCGATGCCCTTGCCTGTTCGTCAACGGCCAATTCCCGAGATCCGGTCTCGCCCAAGCCCGGCCTTTCGATTTCGTGAAGCAGCTGCCATTGTGCAGCGCGGAAAATCTTTCTAGACAGGCGGCGCATGTCATTGAAGCGCACCCTGTCCGACGAGGTTGATACGGGGGCGCTTCCAAGTCTTGTTTGTGCCATGTCGTGACCCCAAGACCGCTACTGGTTTGGGCGTGCATTAGGAGTGCCGATGCTTCGCGGACTTTACGACTGGACCTTGTCGCTGGCGGCGAGCAAATCCGCCGAATGGTGGCTGGCCTTCATCGCCTTCGTCGAGAGCTCTGTGTTCCTGGTGCCGGCCGATGTGCTCTATCTGCCGATGGCGCTGTCGCGGCCGGATCGCGCTTACCGTTATGCGCTGGTTGCCACCGTCGCCTCGGTGCTGGGCGGCATCGCCGGCTGGTTCATCGGCCACTACGCCTATGACGCGGTGGCGCGGCCGATCCTCGAATTTTATGGCAAATACGACGAGTTCGAGGCGATGCGCGTCTCGTCGGGTGTCGGCTTCATCATCCTGATGCTGGTCACCTCCGGCCTCGCCCATCTGCCGCCGATCAAGGTGGTGACAATCCTGTCCGGCGTCATCGGTGTTCCTTTGCTGCTGTTCATCGTGCTGGCAATCGTTGCGCGCGGCGCCCGCTTCCTGTTTCTCGCCTGGCTGTTGCGCCGCTATGGCGAGCCAATCCGCCACTTCATCGAAAAGCGCCTTGGCCAGATTGCGGGCGCCGCCGCCGCTGCCCTGATTTTGCTCTATATCGTCGTCAAATACGCCGTCTGAACGGCATCGAACCGAATGGACTGAGTCCGATGACAGCGACCGTGAATGCCGATACCGGACGCCAGCGGCTGCGCACCGCCCTGTTTCTCGCTGTCGCCATGGCTGCCACGGTCGGCTCGGCGCTGGCCTTCCAGTATCTCGGCGGCTACATCCCCTGCAAGCTCTGCCTCGAGCAGCGCACCCCTTACTACGTCGGCGTGCCCTTGATGCTGCTGGCGGTGCTTGCGTCGGCTCTTCACGCGCCAGCCTGGATAAGCCGTGGCCTGCTGGCCATTGGCGGCCTGCTGATGCTCTACGGTGTCTATCTCGGCGTTTATCACTCCGGGGTCGAATGGGCGTGGTGGCCGGGCCCGACCGACTGCACCGCAGCCGCCGGACCGGTGGACACCGGCGGCAAGGGCGTGCTCGACGCTCTCGACAAATTCGTCCCGCCCTCCTGCGACAAGGCGGCGCTCCGCATCCTCGGCCTGTCCTTGGCCGGCTGGAACGCCATCGCCAGCTTCGTCCTGGCAGTCGTAGCCTTCCGCAGCGCCTTCGCCCGCGATTGATTTAGCGCGACACGAGATCATCCAAGAATTCGGCAGGCTGAGTCGTGTGGAGTGATTGTCGAGAACCGAAGCGGAGCGGACATTGGTCGGTGAGCATCGGAAGCGCAAAAAATCGCTTCAGACGGCCAGCCTCCCGAATTGTCGGATGATCTCAAGGTTCGAGTTCGACATCCCAGTAGAGATAATCCATCCAGCTTTCGTGCAGATGGTTGGGCGGGAACAGCCGGCCGTTATTATGCAAATCATGTACCGTCGGCTGATAGGGCTTCTGCAGCGGCCACATCTTGGCGTGGGCCGGCATCATGCCGCCCTTCCTCAGATTGCAGGGCGAGCAGGCAGCGACGACATTCTCCCAGGTCGTGGCGCCGCCGCGATGGCGAGGAATGACATGGTCGAACGTCAGATCGTCCGGCGTACCGCAATATTGGCACTGGAAACGGTCACGCAGGAAGACGTTGAAACGGGTAAACGCCGGATGCCTCGACGGCTTCACGTAAGCCTTCAGGCTGACGACGCTCGGCAGCTTCATCGAAAAGGTCGGTGAAGAGACGGCGTGTTCGTATTCGGCGACGATGTTCACCCTCTCGAGGAACACCGCCTTGATGGCATCCTGCCAGGACCAGAGCGACAGGGGGTAATAGCTGAGCGGACGGTAATCCGCATTCAGCACCAGCGCTGGAAGCCCATCCGGAGATACGGCAACCGTCACGTCGTTGACCTCCTTCACCTAGAACCGGTCGACGCGGATACTGTAAGCCCGACATGACAGGGATGTGAAGCGGATTGTCGATCTTGCCGGGTCTCAAAAACGCATGATTTCAATGCTTTTTTGCGGATTCAGGCCGGAGGCGCGGCATCCCTGCCCTTCAATTCGCGATAATAAGCCCAGAAAAGCCGCGATGCGACACCGCGCCACGGGCTCCATGATTCGGCAAGCCGGATCAGCATTTTCTCCGGCGGACGCGGGTCGATGCCGAGTGCATGGCCGACCGCGCTCTGCAAAGCAACGTCGCGCGCCGGAAAGATATCCGGGTGTCCGGCGGCAAACAAAAGGTAGACTTCAGCCGTCCACGGGCCGATGCCCGGGACCTTGGTCATGGCTGCGATAGCCTCGCTTGCATCGAGCCGGCACAGGTGATCGAGGTCGAGCCCGCCGGCCACCGCCTGGGCGACGGCAATCAGACCGCTCTGCTTGGGCCGCGACAGCCCGGCCTCGCGAAAGATCGCCTCGTCGGCGGCAAGGATCGCCTGCGGCGTCAGCGGATCGAGCAGTTTCGTCAGCCGGCCGAAGATGGCATCGGCGCTCGCGCGGGACACTTGTTGTGAAACGACGATCGAAGCGAGGCTCCTGAACCCCGGCTCCGACAGCCTGAGCGGCACCTCGCCGGCCATGCCGCGCACTTTTTCCAGGCGTGGGTCGAGCAAGCATAGCCTATCCAGCCCTTGCGCAATGTCGTCGAGACTGGCGATGCGTTGCATGTCTGCTTGTTCCAAAATCAAAAGTGCCGCACGCTTCGTCACGCGTCCCTCTGGACGCACGACGCCGCCGGCGCAAAGTAGCAATTGGCGAAAGCGCCGCACAACCCGATTGCCGCCGGACAATGACACTGCTGACATTCCGCTTCGCGCCGAGCCCGAACGGCGAACTGCATCTCGGCCATGCCTATTCGGCGCTGCTCAATCAGAAATTGGCAAAGGCGGCGGGTGGACGCCTGCTGCTGCGCATCGAGGATATCGATACGACGCGCTGCACGCCGGAATTCGAGACAGGCACTTTTCGCGACCTGAAATGGCTGGGGCTTGGCTGGGAGGAACCGGTGCGCCGCCAGTCCGAGCATTTTGCCGAATATCAGGCGATGCTCGAGCGGCTGATCGAAGCGGAGCTTGTCTATCCGGCCTTCATGAGCAGAAGTGAGATCCGCGCCTTCATCGCCGACAGTGAAAAGCGCGGCCGCGACTGGCCGCGCGACCCGGACGGCGTGCCGCTCTATCCCGCCGCCGACAAGGCGTTGCCGGCGAGCGAGCGTAAGCGGCGCATCGCCGAAAATGTGCCATTTGCCTGGCGGCTGGACGTCGATGCGGCAATGGCGCGCGCCGGCAAGGACCTGTTATGGGCCGAATACACGGACGAGACGCTCTCCGCGACGCGTCGTATCGAAGCCCGTCCGCAGGATTGGGGCGACGTGGTCGTGGCGCGCCGCGAAATCCCGACCAGCTATCATCTCGCCGTCACCATGGACGACGCGCTGCAGGGCGTCAGCCATGTCGTGCGCGGCCAGGACCTTTATTCCGCGACCAGCGTGCAGCGGCTGCTTCAGCAACTTCTTGGCCTGCCGCAGCCGGCCTATTTTCACCATCGCCTGATCCTCGGCCCTGACGGACGAAAACTGTCGAAGAGTCTTGGCGATACCGGCCTTGCCGCCCAGCGTAAGGCGGGCGCATCGCCCGCCGACGTCAAGCGGCTGGTCGGTCTCTAGACTAGACCGGTGAGCTGACGGCCATCAACGGCGCTCCTTCAATTCAAATGACTCTATGGATCAACCGTTTGGTTTTGCTTGCCGGCCCGAACGGCATTAAGCAGTCGCCGCAGTCGATCCCCCACCCGAATTCAACGCGGCCTCCGGAAAATGCACAGCCTCAAGCGGTTCATCCCCGCCTCTTTCGTCGTCCTGTGGGCGACCGGCTTCATCGGCGCACGCTATGCCATGCCGTGGGCGGAGCCCTTTACGTTCCTGGCCGCGCGCTTTGTCCTGGCCGCAATCCTGCTTGTCGCTTTGATGGCCGCACTTGGTTCGAGCCGCGCCACCCGCGATGAAGCGCTGCACGCGACGGGTGCCGGCATCCTGATGCATGGGGTCTATCTCGGCGGCGTGTTCTGGGCCATCCACCGGGGCATGCCCGCCGGGCTTTCAGCCCTGATCGTCGGCCTGCAGCCGCTGATCACGGCAGTGCTCGCCGGCCGGCTTCTGGGCGAGGCCATCCTGCCGCGCCACTGGGCCGGTCTCGGCCTCGGGTTGATCGGCGTGGTGATCGTGCTCTGGCCGAAGCTCGGCGCGCTCGGCGGCGGCGTGACGGCCGAAACACTGGGCGCCTCGCTGGTCTCCGTACTCGGCATGAGCGCCGGTACGATCTGGCAGAAGCGTTTCGCCTCCGGCGGAGATCTGGTGGCTGCCACGTTCTGGCAATATGTCGGCGGCGCATCGGTGATGGCTCTGGCCTCGCTCGCCTTCGAGACCCGAACGGTCATCGTCAATGGCGAACTGATGTTCGCTATGGCCTGGCTCGTGCTGGTGCTGTCGATCGGCGCCATCTTCCTGTTGATGGTGATGATCCGCGACGGCGAGATGTCGAAAGTCGCCTCGCTGTTTTACCTCGTGCCGGCCGTCACCGCGGTCATCGCCTGGGCATTGTTCGGTGAGCAATTGAGCCCGCTCCAGATCGCCGGCATGGCGATCGCGACGCTCGGCGTCGGGCTGGCGACGGCTCAGCCGCCGACGCGGGCACGTGCCTCTAAATAGCGGCTGATCGCGGCGTTGAGCTCGCCACCGAGGATGAAGATCGCCGAGACGATATAGAGGAACACGACGGCGATCATGATCGAGGCGAGGCCGGCATAGGTCGTCACATAGGACGAGAAATGATCGAGATAGGCGGCGAAGATGGTCGACCCGATGAGCCAGCCGACCAGCGTGAAGATGATGCCAGGCACGATCGAAACGAAGCGGCGCTTGCCGGCCGGCAACCAGAAATGCACGGCGAACAGACCGCCGATGATGACGACCGAGGCTATAACGTAACGCCACAGCGTGATCGTGCCCATATAGGGTTTTATCCATTCGAAATGCGACTCGGCCAGCCGTGCCAGCAATGGCGCGAAGACCAGCAGCACGCTGATCGCCAAAAACCCGGCCGTCGCGATCAGCACGAAGATGATGCTCTGCACTCGCCGGTAGATGATGCCGCGCGTTTCCGAGACACGATAGGCGCGGTTGAGCGAAGTGCGCAGCGCCTCGATCCCGTTCGAGGCGAAGTATCCGGCAAGCACGATACCGTAGGTCAACAGGTCACTGCGCCGAACGGTAAGCACGTTGAGCACTTCGCGCGCGATCGGTTTGGCGATCTGCTCCGGCCATGTGTCGAATACAAGGTGCACGGCGGTGTCGGCGAAAGCCTGCGCACCGAAAAAACTCGCCAGCGTCGTGGCGAAGATCAGGAAAGGAAAAAGCGCCATCAGCGCGGTGATCGCCAGATGGCTGGCCATTGCCCAGCCGTCGTCGGTGTTGAAATGGCCGAGCGCGTCGTAGAGGACGCGTTTGAGGGCTACGATCTTCCGCAACAAGAACCGCGTTCCCTTCGATTGTCCCGACGCCGCGAATATGGGAAGGGTTTGCGGTAAATGACAACCCTAGGTCAAACCACCATTCCTCCCGGAGAAAAGTTGCGCACCATCATTGTCACAGGTGCCTCTTCCGGAATAGGTGCCTATTGCGCCCGAGCGCTGAAGGCGGAAGGCTGGCGGGTGTTCGCAACGGCCCGAAAGCCCGAAGATATCGCCGCGCTAGAGGCCGACGGCATCGAGGCCTTTTATCTGGACTACACCGAGCCCGGATCGATCGAGGCGCTGGTGGCGTCGGTGCTGGAACGGACCGGCGGCCGGCTCGATGCGCTCTTCAACAACGGCGCCTACGGACAGCCCGGCGCCGTCGAGGACCTGCCGGTCGAGGCTTTACGGCAGCAGTTCGAGGCCAATGTCTTTGGCTGGCATGATCTCACTCGCCGTGTCGTACCGGTGATGCGCCGCCAGGGCCATGGTCGTCTCGTTCATTGCTCATCGATCCTCGGCCTCGCGCCGGTGCCTTTTCGCGGCGCCTACTCGGCATCGAAGCACGCTATCGAAGGGCTGATGCTGTCCCTCTATCAAGAGCTCCTCGGCAGCGGCATCCATGTTTCGCTGATTGAGCCGGGGCCGGTGAAATCGAAGATCGCTAGCAACAGCCTTGCATGGTTCCTGGCAAATATCGATCATGAGAATTCCGTTCATCGCCTCGCCTATGCGGCGCAACTCAAACGGCTGCGGGCCGGCGGCAGCACATCGCGGCTGAAGCCCGGGCCGGAGGTGGTTTATGCCGCCTTGCGCCATGCCCTTCTGTCGCGGCGCCCGCGCCCGCATTATGTGGTAACGGTGCCGGCCAGGATCGGCGCAATCCTTAAACGCATCGTGCCGTCATCGATACTCTACCGTCTGCTCGCCAAACGCGCCTGAACGCAATTCACCTGGGACACACCATGGCAACCGTCTTCAACATCCTCGCCGTTCTCGTCATGGTTGCCGTGGTGATCGTGCTGATCCGCGGTCTCATCAACATGATGCGCGGCGGCTCCAGCATGACCTCCAACAAGCTGATGCAGACGCGCGTGCTGTTGCAGTTCGTGGCCTTGGTGCTGATCATGCTGGCGGTATATTTCACCCGTAAGTGACGCAGCAGCCACCAGCCGGGAGGTAACCCGTGGTCAAGCTCAACAAGATCTACACCCGCACCGGCGACGATGGCACCACCGGCCTCGGCTCTGGTGAGCGGCGGCTGAAATCCGACCTTCGAATCGAGGCCTACGGCACCGTCGACGAGGCCAATGCCTGCATCGGCATGGCCCGCATTCATACAGCGGCAGTAAATCCGGCGATCGATGCGATGCTCGGCCGCATCCAGAACGACCTTTTCGATCTCGGCGCCGATCTGGCAGTCCCCGATGATGGCAAGCCGCTCGACTACGAGCCGTTGCGCATCATCGCCTCGCAGACCGACCGCATCGAACAGGATATCGACCTCCTCAACAAGGACCTTGAGCCGCTCAAATCCTTCGTGCTCAACGGCGGTACGCCGGCAGCGGCTGCCCTTCACCTCGCCCGCACGGTGGCCCGCCGCGCCGAGCGCATCATGGTGGCGCTGTCGCAAGACCCGGACGAGCACGTCAACCGCGAGGCGATAAGATACATCAACCGTGTCTCGGACTTTCTGTTCGTCGCCGCACGCGCGGTCAATGACAACGGAAACGCCGACGTGCTATGGGTTCCCGGCAAGAACCGCTGAATCCGCCGGAAGCGGGAGAGGCCCGATGTTCATCCCGCTTTACGACACCAACCGGCTGCGGCACATCAAGCTGCAATATGTGACGATCAGCCTGATCGCGCTAAACGTGCTGATCTACTTTGTCACAACGCTTGGCGGCGAGGACTTCGCCAACGCCGCGGTGCTGGGCCTCGGCTTCATCCCGTCTGTTGTGCATGACAGCGTCGAGCTCGCTCCGCAATTTGTCGTCATTCCGGAGAGCCTGAGCTATCTGACCTATTCCTTCCTGCACGCGGATATCTTCCACCTCGGCGGCAACATGCTGTTCCTGTGGGTGTTCGGCGACAATGTCGAGGATGCACTCGGCCATGTCCGCTATCTCGTCTTCTACCTGCTTTGCGCCATCGCCGGCGCTTTCTTCCAGGGTCTGGTTGCCTGGGATTCGCAAGTGCCGCTGATCGGCGCGTCGGGCGCCATCGCCGGTGTCGTCGCTGCCTACCTGATCCTTTATCCGCGGGTGAAGGTATGGGTGCTGGTCTTCGCACGCATCCCGTTGCGCATCCCGGCCTTCATACCGCTCATCCTGTGGATCCTGTTCCAGATCTTCATGTTTGCCCAGGGAGGCGAGGATCAGGTTTCCTGGGCCTGCCATATTGGCGGCATCATCGCTGGAGCCGTACTGGTGCTTATCTTGCGCAGCCGCGGCGTGCCGCTGCTCGCCGGCGCAGACGAGGAGCCGGCCGTGGTCGCCGGTCCGGTGCCCCTAGCCGTGGAGCCGGCGCCAAGCGACCCACAACCTGCGCAGCCGGCGCCGCGCTGGGGCAGGGGGACCGTTTCCGGTCCGGACTGAACCGATTTGAGTGCTTCGCCGAAGATCCGAGTGCGCCCCGGATATTGACGCGCGAGGTCGCCGCAACTACGGAAGCGCCACCCTACTGGCGTGGCGAAGACCAGAATTCCGTCCGGAATGTCGGCTTTCGACAACTCTGAAGAGGTGCACGCTGCTATAGCGCGCCCGACGAGCGTAAAGAGACTATCGTGAAAGAGGTGACAGGCAAATGAAGATCCTTGTGCCCGTGAAGCGGGTTGTGGATGCGAACGTCAAGGTCCGGGTGAAGGCGGACGGTTCGGCGGTGGAACTCGCCAACGTCAAGATGGCGATGAACCCGTTCGACGAGATCGCGGTGGAAGAGGCGATCCGGCTGAAGGAAGCTGGCAAGGCCGAAGAGATCATCGTCGTATCGATCGGGCCGCAGCAGGCACAGGAGACGTTGCGCACGGCGCTCGCCATGGGCGCCGACCGCGCCATCCTGGTCAAGACCGACGAGCAGACTGAGCCGCTGGGCGTCGCCAAGGTACTGAAGGGCGTCGTCGAGGCAGAACAGCCCGGCCTGGTCATTCTCGGCAAGCAGGCGATCGACGACGATTCCAACCAGACCGGCCAGATGCTGGCCGCACTTCTCGGCTGGGCTCAGGGCACCTTCGCCTCCAAGATCGTGCTCGACGGTGACAAGGCCACCGTGACGCGCGAGGTCGATGGCGGCCTGCAGACGCTGGAACTGAAGATGCCGGCAATCGTCACGGCCGATTTGCGGCTGAACCAGCCACGCTACGCGTCGCTGCCCAACATCATGAAGGCCAAGAAGAAGCCGCTCGACGAGAAGAGCCCTGCCGACTACGGCGCCGACGTCAAGCCGCGGCTGAAGGTGATCAAGACCGAGGAGCCGGGCGGCCGCAAGGCGGGCGTCAAGGTCAAGAGCGTCGCCGAACTGGTCGACAAGCTGAAGAATGAAGCCGGCGTGCTGTAGGAATTCATGTGATGCCGGCCTGCAAACGGCAGGGTTCTCCGCTTCCGGTGCTCACCTACTGAAGTACGCTCCGCTCCGGTTCTCGAACCCAACCGTTTTCGACTCGGCCTGACATGAATTCGAACGTCCCCACTGAAGTGGATCAAGGAATAAAGAGATGACAATTCTTCTGATTGCCGAACATGACAACGCGACGCTTTCCGACCAGACCGCCAAGGCGCTTTCGGCGGCGCTGCAGATCGGTTCGGACGTGCATGTGCTGGTTGCCGGCAAAGGTGCCAAGCCGGCAGCGGACGCCGCCGCCAAGCTCAAGGGCGTCACCAAGGTGCTGCTCGCCGACGCCGACGAACTGACCGAGCGTCTCGCCGAACCGCTGGCGGCACTCGTCGTTTCGCTTGCTGAGCCATACGAGACGATCATCGCGCCGGCGACCTCGTCGGGCAAGAACGTCGCGCCCCGCGTGGCGGCGCTGCTCGATGTCGCCCAGATATCGGAAATCATCGAAGTCGTGTCGCCCGACACCTTCAAGCGGCCGATCTATGCCGGCAACGCCATCCAGACGGTGCAGTCGAGTGACGCCAAGAAGGTCATCACGGTGCGCACCGCTTCCTTCCAGGCAGCACCCGAGGGCGGTTCCGCGCCGGTCGAGACGGTCCAGGCGCCGGCCAATCCCGGCCTGTCGAGCTTTGTCGAGAACAAGCTCTCCGAGACCGACCGTCCAGAGCTGACCTCGGCCAGGATCATCATCTCGGGCGGCCGTGCGCTGGGCTCCTCCGAAAAGTTCCAGGAGGTCATCCTGCCGGTCGCCGACAAGCTCGGTGCGGCGGTTGGTGCATCTCGCGCCGCCGTCGATGCCGGCTATGCGCCGAACGACTGGCAGGTCGGCCAGACCGGCAAGGTGGTAGCGCCCGACCTTTACATTGCCGTCGGCATCTCCGGTGCTATCCAGCACCTTGCCGGCATGAAGGATTCGAAGGTGATCGTTGCCATCAACAAGGACGAGGAAGCGCCGATCTTCCAGGTCGCCGACTACGGTCTCGTCGGCGATCTCTTCGTCATTCTGCCGGAACTGCAAAAGGCGCTTTGACGCCTTCTGCCAAAGCGTATTAAATTCTGAGGGGTGGGGTAGACGAAGTCGCCCCGCCCTTTTAGTTTGCACTGCACAAAAAACGGGCCGCAAAGGCCTCGACGGGATCGGGTAATGAGCAAGATCGAGACGATCGGCATCATCGGCGCGGGCCAGATGGGTGGCGGCATCGCCCATGTGTCGGCGCTGGCGGGCTATAAGGTGCTGGTTTACGATATTTCGCCCGACCGCATCGAAAAGGGCATCGCTACTATCAGCGGCAACATGGCCCGTCAGGTCGGCTCCGGCAAACTCGAGGAAAAGCTGCGCAATGAGGCGATGGCGCGCATTTCGGCGGCACCGGCCATGGCCGACCTTGCGGGCGCCGATCTGGTGATCGAAGCAGCGACCGAGGACGAGACGGTCAAGCGCAAGATCTATGCCCAGCTCTGCCCGCAACTCAACCCCGAGGCTATCCTGGCGACGAACACGTCATCGATCTCGATCACGCGGCTGGCTTCGCAGACCGACCGCCCTGAACGCTTCATCGGCATACATTTCATGAATCCGGTTCCGGTGATGAAGTTGGTCGAACTGGTGCGCGGCATCGCCACCGAGGACCAGACCTTCGAAGCGGCAAAAACATATGTGAAGCAACTCGACAAGACGATCACCGTCTCGGAGGATTTCCCGGCCTTCATCGTCAACCGCATCCTGCTGCCGATGATCAACGAAGCGATCTACACGCTCTATGAAGGTGTCGGCTCGGTCGACGCCATCGATACCGCTATGAAGCTCGGCGCCAACCATCCGATGGGGCCGCTGCAGCTTGCCGATTTCATCGGGCTCGATACCTGCCTGTCGATCATGCAGGTGCTGCATGACGGGCTGTCGGATTCGAAATACCGCCCCTGCCCGCTGCTGGTCAAATATGTCGAGGCCGGCTGGCTCGGCCGCAAGACCGGGCGCGGCTTCTACGACTATCGCGGCGAGCATCCCGTTCCGACGCGCTGATCCCTATCGCTACCAGCGCACGAAAAGCCGTCCGCCGACCGCCCCGAGCACGGCAAGGCCGGCGATTGCGATCGTATACCAGGTGCCGACAAAAAGCGGCGAATCGTCGAAGCAATGCGCCGCATAGAAGGTCGCCGCCAGCCCGCCGGCAAGCAGGCCCGCCGCCGCACCGGCAAGCACCGGCCGTGTCGGCGCGCCATGGCGCAGCACCGCGAGAAAGACGGCAAGCGGGCCGATGCCGATCAACGGAATGAAGGTCAGGCAGATGACCATGTTTGTACCGACCAAGCGTGTGCCCCAGTCGGACGCAGGCACGGCGAAGAGTTCGAGAATCACGGCCACAAGCACCAGCAGCGGCGCGGCGATCATCCAGCTTGCCGTCCGGCCGGTCGATGCACCGGGCGTCGACAGTCCACGCACCAGGACAAAGGCGCTGGCGGCAAGAGCAATCGTGAAGACGAATTTGGACAGGAACCGCATCGTGTGCATAGCGATCGCAATGTCGGGGCGCGGGCCGATCGTCAGCCAGAAAACCGCGGCCGCGATCACGATGGCCGCGCTGGCAGCAAGCCACCAGGCGGCGCCTAGCGGCAGCGCCTCGCTGCGGGCATCGGCGTCGAGCGCCTTGATGAGATCTTCGGTCCTCATGTTATTCCCGCCCCGCCCTGAACCGTTTGGCAATGGCGGCAAGCCCGCGGTGCAGTGACACCCGCACAGCCGTCTCGCTGATGCCGAATTTGGCCGCGGTCTCACCGATTGACCGGCCTTCGACCGATACGGCCGAGACGACGGAACGCTGTGCCGGCGACAGGCTGTCAAGCGCCCGGTTGACGTCGCGCTCGCTCACCGTCTCCGATTCCCGTTCGGCAAAGGTCTCGGCGATTTCGTCGATCTCGACCTCGATCCGCCGGCCGCGCCGCCGGAACGCATCGATCAGCTTGAAGCGGGCTATTGCATAGACCCAAGGCAGCACCGGCGCATCACGGCGCCAGGTGTGTCGTTTCACATGAATGGCCAGCAAGGTTTCCTGCACGACATCCTCGGGATCCACCCCGCCCTGCACAATCTTGCGCCGGGCAAAGCCACGAACGAGCGCGGCGATCCGGTGCAGAAAGTCGGCATAGGCCCTTTCGTCTCCGGCGATCGCGGCCCGCAGCAGCCGTGAAAGCTCGGCTTCGTCCTTGCCGCTCACAAGAGTTCACTCCCCGATATTCGCGTCTCGGCGCTGATTTGTTACGGGGCCGGCGAAATAATGTCCAAGGCAAATTAGCTGAACATCACGAAAGTTTGCTCCTTTTGAGCAATTGAGTGGGCCAGCAATGTTGACTGCACTAGTCAGGTATTGGTAGGTGCAGCTTGCAAAGCCAAAGACCATCGAAATCGAGGACGACGCCATGAAGTATGCTCTTTCCGCCCTTGCCGGTGCGACAGCACTTGCAATCAGCCTGATCGCCGGCCCGGCAATAGCAGAGGACGAGGGCATCGTCGTCTACAACGCCCAGCACGAAAACCTGACCAAGGCCTGGGCGGAGGGATTCACCAAGGAAACCGGCATCAAGGTCACCGTCCGCAATGGCGGCGACAGCGATTTCTCCAATCAGATCGTTGCGGAAGGCACCGCTTCGCCCGCCGACGTATTCCTGACGGAGAATTCGCCGGCCATGGCGCTGGTCGAGGCGGCCGGCCTGTTCGCACCGGTCGACACCGAGACGCTGGCCCAGGTTCCGCAGGAGTACCAGCCGGCGAGCGGCAAATGGGTCGGCGTCGCCGCGCGCAGCACCGTCTTTGCCTACAACAAGACCAAGCTGACCGCCAACCAGCTGCCCAAATCGCTGCTCGATCTCGCCGATCCGAGCTGGAAGGGCCGTTGGGCCGCTTCGCCCTCCGGCGCCGATTTCCAGGCGATCGTCAGCGCGCTTCTGCAGCTCAAGGGTGAGGCAGCGACGGCCGAATGGCTAAAGGCAATGAAGGAGAATTTTACCGCCTATAAGGGCAACAGCACGGTGATGAAGGCGGTCAATGCCGGCGAGGTCGAAGGCGGCGTGATCTATCACTATTACTACTACGGCGATCAGGCCAAGACCGGCGAAAACAGCAAGAACGTCGAGTTGCACTATTTCAAGCACCAGGATCCCGGCGCTTTCGTCTCGGTTTCCGGCGGTGGCGTGCTGGCCTCGAGCAAGCACCCGAAGGAAGCGCAGGCTTTCCTGACATGGGTCACCGGCAAGAGCGGCCAGGACGTGCTGAAAACGGGTGATTCCTTCGAATACGCAGTCGGCAAGGGCGCCGAGTCCAATCCGAAGCTGGTGCCGCTGGCCGATCTGCAGGCGCCGAAAGTCGACGCGACGACGCTGAACTCGAAAAAGGTGACCGACCTGATGACGGCGGCCGGCTTGCTTTAGCCGGCGTTCGTCCTAAAAGGGCAACCGACTGCGCTCCTGTGGGAATTCGCTTTCCGCGCGAGCGCTCTGTTTTCAAGATGGCATTTGCCTATGACCACAAGCTACTCGCGAGATTATCCGCCGCCGATCGTTTCCGCCTCCGGGCGGAGCTGGCACAACGTCTGATCTGATGCAATCTACGATCGATCTCGCACGCCCAGGCTTGCCGGCCGACACCACGGCCGTGCGGGCACGTCGTTGGTCGGTCTCATGGATTTCGCTGGCCGCCGTCTTTGTCTCGCTGGTTGCGCTGCTGCCGCTTGCCTTCATCGTCTGGGTGGCGATGCACACCGGCTGGGAAACCGTGGCGGCGCTGGTGTTCAGGCCGCGCGTCGGCGAACTTCTGGTCAACACCAGCCTGCTGGTGGTGCTGGCGGTGCCGATCTCGATCGTGCTGTCGGTGGCGCTGGCCTGGCTGACCGAGCGCAGCGATCTGCCGGGTGCCCGCCTATGGGCCTGGCTGTCGGTCGCGCCGCTCGCCATTCCCGCCTTCGTCCACAGTTACGCCTGGATCACCATGGTGCCCAGACTGCACGGCCTGTGGGCCGGCGTGCTTGTGTCGGTCATTGCCTATTTCCCGTTCCTCTATCTGCCGGTGGCGGCGGCCTTGCGTCGGCTCGATCCCGCTCTCGAGGATGCAGCGGCAGCCCTTGGTCTCGGCCCGTGGCGTGTGTTCAGGCGTGTCGTGCTGCCGCAGCTCCGGCTCGCCATTTGCGGCGGCTCCCTGCTGGTCGGCCTGCATCTCCTGGCCGAATACGGGCTCTATGTCTTCATCCGCTGCGACACCTTCACCACCGCGATCGTCGACCAGTTTCAGTCGACCTTCAACGGTCCCGCCGCCAACACGCTGGCCGGCGTGCTGGTGACCTGCTGCCTTGTGCTGCTCGGGCTGGAGGTGCTGGTGCGCGGCGAGGAGCGCTATGCCCGCGTCGGCTCGGGTGCCGCGCGCCACCAGCAGCGCACGAACCTAGGGCGCGCCACCATTCCTTGCCTGCTGCTGCCCGCCATTACCACGCTGCTGGCGCTCGGCGTGCCGTTCGTCACTATCGGCCGTTGGCTTGTGGCCGGCGGCGCCGATGTCTGGCGGCTCGACGAGATCGGCCTGGCGCTTGGCCAGACGCTGTTCCTGGCGATTGCCGGCGCGCTGCTCGCCACCGTCGCGGCAATGCCGATGGCGTGGATTTCGATCCGCGCGCCGGGGCGGCTGCAACGCGTCCTGGAGGGCTGCAACTATATCGTCGGCGCGTTGCCCGGCGTCGTCATCGCCCTGGCGCTGGTCACCACCGCCGTGCGTATCGCCATGCCGCTCTACCAGACCCTGTTCACCATCCTGGTCGCCTATGCGCTGATGTTCCTGCCACGCGCCCTGATTAGCCTCAGGGCGTCGATCGCACAGGCGCCGGTCGAGCTCGAGCGCGCCGCCTCCAGCCTCGGCCGGTCGCCGCTCAAGGCGCTGTGGTCGACGACCATCCGCCTGTCGGCGCCGGGCGCCGCAGCCGGCATGGCGTTGGTCGCGCTGGGTATCATGAACGAATTGACCGCAACCCAGATGTTGGCGCCCAACGGCACCCGCACGCTGGCCATGGCGTTCTGGTCCTATAGCGGCGAGATCGACTATGCGTCGGCGGCGCCTTATGCCCTGATCATGGTGGCGATGTCGCTGCCCTTGACCTGGCTGCTCTACGTCCAGTCGAAGCGGATGGCCGGGCGATGAGCTTTCTCGAGCTGAGCGGCATCCACAAGCACTACGGGCCCGTCGCAGCACTTGCCGGCGTCGATCTCAGCGTGGCCAGCGGCAGCCGTACGGCAATCGTCGGACCGTCCGGTTGCGGCAAGACCACGTTGCTGCGGCTGATCGCCGGCTTCGAGGCGCCGGACCAGGGCCGCATCGTGCTCGACGGCGAGGTGCTGGCCGATGGCGACACGGCCGTGCCGGCGCATCGCCGCGGCATCGGGCTGGTGGCGCAGGACGGCGCTCTATTCCCGCATCTGAGCATCGCCGCCAATATCGGCTTCGGCATGGGCCGTCACGAGGAAAAGCGCAGTGAGCGCATCACTGAGCTCGCCTATGTCGTCGGGCTGGACAAAGGGATCCTGAAGCGCCGCCCGCACGAACTCTCCGGTGGCCAGCAGCAGCGCGTCGCGCTCGCCCGCGCCATGGCGATGAAGCCGCGGCTGATGCTGCTCGACGAGCCATTCTCGGCGCTCGACACCGGCCTGCGCGCCTCGATGCGCAAGGCCGTGGCCGAGCTCCTCGAAACAGCCGGCATCACCACCATTCTGGTCACCCACGACCAGGCCGAGGCGCTGTCATTCGCCAGCCAGGTCGCGGTGATGCGCGACGGCAACTTCTCGCAGGTCGGCACGCCGCGCGAGCTCTATTTCAAGCCGAAGGACAGGATGGTCGCCGAGTTCCTCGGCGACGCCATCGTCCTGCCGGCAAGGATCGCCGATGGCTTCGCCATCTCGCCGCTTGGCCGCATCGCCGTCGACAGCCCGGAGCGGCGCGACGTCGCCCGCATCATGCTGCGGCCGGAGCAGGTGTTGCTGAAACGCACATCGCGTGAAGGCATGTCCGGCACGCCGGACATGCTGTTCGGCGAGGTGACCGAATCGGAGTTCGCCGGCTCGATGTGCACCATCGCGGTGCGTCTGTTGAACAGCCCCGATCCGCCTGACGCCGCCGCCATCGGCAACACGCCGTTGATCCTGCGCAAGCCGGGCATGGACGCGCCGGCGATCGGCGAGATCGTCCGGCTGACCGTGTCGGGCAAGGCGCATGTGTTTGCCTGAACGGTTTTGGACACGCATAGCACCGCTCGGCAGATGAAAGACCAGTCTCAATCGACCCGTTTGCCGGCCTGATCGAACCAATGCAGCTTTTCGGACCTGGCCACGACGCGCAATTGGTCGCCTGGCTTGGCGCTGGCGCGGCCTGAGACGCGCACCACGATGCGGCTGCCGGCTGCCACGCAATGGAGAAAGCTTTCGGCACCCACCGGTTCGACCGCTTCCACTGTCGCCGGCAGCCCGAGCGCGCCGGCCGGCGCCTCTGCCGCGAAGGTGATATCGGCGTCCTCCGGACGAAAGCCGAGTGTCACCGCCTTGCCCTGTCGAGGCGCCAAGCCAATCACAGTACCGTCCGCCAATACCAAGCTTGGGAAGGCCCCTGTGAGCGCCAGCAGATTCATCGGCGGTGCACCTATGAACGAAGCGACGAAGGTCGAGGCCGGCTTCTCGTACACATCAAGCGGCGCGCCGGTCTGCTCGACCAGTCCGGCGTTCATGACCACGAGGATGTCGGCCAGCGTCATCGCCTCAAGCTGGTCGTGCGTGACATAAACCGAGGTGACGCCAAGCGAGCGCTGCAGATTCTTGATCTCGATGCGCATCTGCCCGCGCAATTTCGCATCGAGGTTGGACAGCGGTTCGTCGAACAGGAAGACCTTCGGGTTGCGCACGATGGCGCGGCCCATGGCGACACGCTGGCGCTGACCGCCGGAAAGCTCGCGCGGGCGCCGATCGAGAAGCGCCGAAAGCTCCAGCACCTTGGCTGTCGAGCGTACCCTGCTGTCGATCTCGTCCTTCGGCGTGCCGCGGTTGCGCAGGCCATAGGCCATGTTGTCGTAGACCTTCATATGCGGGTAGAGCGCGTAATTCTGGAACACCATGGCGATGTCGCGTTCGGTCGGGCCAATGGCGTTGACCACCTTGCCGTCGATGGCGACTGTACCGGCAGAAATCGTCTCCAGCCCGGCGATCATCCTCAGCAGCGTGGACTTGCCGCAGCCGGATGGGCCGACCAGCACGCAAAGCTCCTTGTCGGGAATGGCGATGGAGACGCCCTTCACTGCCTCGACACCGCTGGGATAGACCTTTTTCACGTCCTTCAGATCGACGGCCGCCATTAGCTTCTCACTTTTCGGATTCGACCAGGCCGCGCACGAACCAGCGTTGCATCAGCACCACGACGAGGATCGGCGGCACGATGGCCAGCATTGCCGTGACCATCACCAGGTGCCATTGGGTGTCGGCATCGGCAAAGGAAACCATCTTTCTCAGCGCGATGACGATGGTGTTCATGTCGTTGCTGTTGGTGACGAGCAGCGGCCAAAGATACTGCGTCCAGCCATAGATGAAGAGGATCACGAACAGCGCGGCGATGTTTGTCCGCGACAGGGGCACCAGAATATCGAAAAAGAAGCGCCATGGCCCGGCACCGTCGACACGCGCCGCCTCGACCAATTCACCCGGTATGGTCATGAAGAACTGGCGAAACAGCAGCGTTGCGGTGGCCGAGGCGATCAGCGGGATGATCAGGCCGGCATAGGTGTCGATCATGCCGAGATCGACCATCACCTTGTAGGTCGGCAGGATGCGCACCTCGACTGGAAGCATCAAGGTGATGAAGATCAGCCAGAAGAAGGTCATGCGCAGCGGAAAGCGGAAGAACACGATCGCGTAGGCTGACAGGATCGAAATGAAGATCTTTCCGACCGCGACGCCGAGCGCCATGATGGTGGTGTTGAGGAGCAGCCTGCCGACGCTAACACCGCCGATACGACCGATGCCGCCGAACAGCGCCTCGCTGTAATTGTTCAATAGCTGGCCGCCGGGCAACAGCGGCAGCGGCGGCTTGAGGATCGTTTGCAGCGTGTGCGTCGAGGCCACGAAGGTGTAGTAGATCGGAAAAGCCACGATCAATATGCCGAGGATGAGCACGGCATGGGCGATGAAGGTGCGGAGCGGGGACTGGCCGATCATCGCTGCCCTAGCCGTAATGGACTTTGCGTTCCACATAGCGGAACTGGATCGCTGTGAGCGCGATGACGATGGCCATCAGGATGACCGACTGCGCCGCCGAATCGCCCAGGATCAGATTGACGAAGCCGTCATTGTAGACCTTGTAGACCAGCGTCTCGGTCGTCTTGCCCGGCCCGCCGCCGGTGACGGCATGAACGATGCCGAACGTGTCGAACAGGGCATAGACGGTGTTGACGACCAGCAGGAAAAAGGTTGTCGGCGCAAGCAGCGGGAAGACGATGGTCCAGAAGCGCTTGGTTTCGCCGGCGCCGTCCATGGCCGCCGCTTCGATCAGCGTTTTCGGCACCGCCTGCAGGCCGGCGACGAAGAACAGGAAATTGTAGCTGATCTGCTTCCAGGCAGCAGCCGACACCAGCAGGATCATGGCGTGGTTGCCGTTGAGCAGTGGGTCCCATGCGATGCCGAGGCTTCTCAGCAAATAGGCCAACGAGCCGATCGAGGGATTGAACAGGAAAAGCCAAAGCATGCCGGCAATCGCCGGCGCCACGGCGTAAGGCCATATCAATAGTGTGCGGTAGAGGCCTTTGCCGCGCACGGCCTTCTCGGCCATGACCGCCAGCAACAGGGCCGCAACCATGGCAACGATCGCGGTTGCAAGCGAGAACACCACTGTGACCTTGATCGAGTTGAGGTAGGCCGGATCGGCCAGCACCTTCCGGAAATTGGCAAACCAGACGAACCTGCTCTTCAGCCCGAACGGGTCTTGCCTGAGCATCGACTGGTAAAGCGCCTGACCGGCCGGCCAGTAGAAGAAAACCAGGGTGATGGCGAGTTGTGGTGCCACCAGCAGGTAGGGCAGGATCTTGTTGGGAAAGACGATGCGTGCAGACAGGCTGATTTCCCTCGCTATCCAGGCATCGCCCACGCGCGCTCGCGCGGGCGATATTCCAAGCGACTAATGCATGTCGCCCAAAAGTGCGCAGCGGTTTTGGGATAACGACATTCATAAGAACAAGAGCTTAAAGCGCGTAGCATGTGGCCATTCAAACGCGACGCGCTTTAACCGTGATGGTCTCGTTAGTTGTCCAGGGCTTCCTTGATCGCGGCGTTGCCGCGCGCGACCGCATTGTCGAGCGCCTGCTGGGCGGTTTGCTGGCCGGCCAGCATCTTCTCCAGCTCCTCGTTCTGGATATCGCGCACCTGCGGCAGATTCGGCAGGCGCACGCCCTTCGAATTGTCGGTCGGCGACTTTCCGATCATCTGCAGGATGGGTGTCTCGCGGCCGGGGTTCTTGTCATAGAAGCCTGATTTCTTGGTCGCCTCATATGCGGCGAGCGTCACAGGCAGGTATCCCGACTTCTGGTGCAGATATTCCTGCACATCGGTCTTGGACAGATAGGCAAAGAAGGCGGCAACGCCCTTGTATTCCTCGTCCGACTTGTTGCCGAACACCCACAGGCTGGCACCGCCCGGCGTCGTGTTCTGCGGGGCCCCCTTGGCGTCACTGTCGTAAGGAAGCTGGCCGATGCCATAGTTCATGCCGGACTTGACGATATCGCCGAGGCCGCCCGACGATTCGGTGAAGATGCCGCATTCGCCGGCGAGGAATATCTGCTTGGCTTCGGAGGTGCGTCCGCCATATTTGAACGTGCCGTCCTTGGCCAGGTCAGCGAGCGCCTGGAAGTGGTTGACGAAAATCGGCGCATTGATCTTGAGTTCGACATCACCGCCGGCCAGGCCATTCTGTTGGCTGGCCCAAGGCACGTCATTCCACGCCGCGAAATTCTCCAAGTGGATCCAGGTCAGCCAGGTCGAGGTATAACCGCAAGAGGCGGCGCCGCTCGTCTTAATCTTCTTGGCAGCTTCCCACACCTCGTTCCAGGTCTTGGGCGGATTTTTCACGTCGAGGCCTGCCTTCTGGAAGATGTCCTTGTTGTAGTAGAGGATCGGTGAGGAAGAGTTGTAGGGGAACGACAGCATGGTGCCGTCCGGCTTCGAATAATAGCCGACGATGCCGGGCAGATACTGGCTCTTGTCGAAGGTCATCCCGGCACCGGTCATCACATCGGCCACCGGCTTAATCGCACCCTCGGCCGCCATCATCACGCCGGTGCCGACATCGAACACCTGGAGGATATCGGGCGCTTGGCCGGCGCGGAATGCAGCGATGCCCGCATTCAGCGTCTCTGGATAGGTGCCCTTGAACACCGGAACGAGCTCATAGTCGCTCTGGCTGGCGTTGAAATCCTTGGAGATCTTGTCAACGACCTCGGCGTTGGCGCCGGTCATGGCGTGCCACCAACTGATCTGCGTGACGGCGAAGGCGGATGTGGTGGAAAGCAGGGTCAAGGTGGCGGCAATACCGGCCGCGAAGCCGAAGAACTTCATGTTTCATCGCTTGCCGCACTCGTCTGTGGAATTTCTTGCTTCTCAGCGGTTAATCTCCTTAAGCATGTCGGCCGATCGACCGAGCGAAACCGGCTTGCCTGGCTGATGATCGCCGCGGCCTCGACCGGGTTCGGCATATGGGCGACGCATTTCATCGCCATGACCGCGTTTACGCCGGGAATACCTAACGCATACAATCCGGCATTATCCGCCTTTTCGCTTGCCGCCGCCGTCATCCTGACCGCGCTTGGGATGTGGGTCGCCACTTTGCGCCGCGGCATCGACCATTTCCTCGTCGGTGGCGCCATCCTGGGCGGCGCCATCGCGACGATGCACTACATCGGCATGGCCGCTTTCGAGGTCGAAGGCCGGGTCGTATGGAACCTGCTCCTTGTCGCGATATCGCTTCTGGCCGGCGTGACCCTTGCGGCACTGGCGCTTCTTGTAGTCTTGCGCCGCCCGTCAGCGCTCGCCACTCTCGGCGGCGCCGCGCTTTTGACGCTGGCGATCTGCAGCCTGCATTTCATCGCGATGGCCGCGGTGTCGATCATTCCGGATTCCGCGATTGAAATATCGGCACATTCAATCGATCCCGTTTCCCAGGCCTTTGCTGCAGCGGTCGCCAGCCTGATAATCCTTGTGCTGTCGGGCACCGCCCTGTGGATCGACCTGCGCTTTCGCCGCCAGAAGCTCGAGGCCGATCGCATGCACGATCTCGCGAATGCCGCGGTGGAAGGTCTGATCGTTTGCGATGGCACCCGCATCGTCAGCGCCAATGACAGTATGGCTAAGCTGACCGGAACAGCGACAGCCACCCTCAACACGATGCAACTCGGCGAGCTTTTCGACGGACGGAGCGCAGCCGATATATCCGGCTTCGGCGAACAGGCGCAGGAAGCGAAATTAAGGGGCAGCGACGGCGCGAGAATTCCTGTCGAGCTGATCGCCAGGAAGATCACCTACTGCGGCAGGCCTCATACGGTGCTTGCCGTCCGCGACATCCGTGAGCGCAAGAAGGCGGAAGAAGAGATCCTCCGCCTCGCGCATTTCGATCCACTTACCGGGCTTGCCAATCGGCGGAGCTTTTCTTCCCGGCTGGAAGCAGAATTCGCATCGATGGATCGTGGCGGCAAGGACGGATATCTGGCGCTCCTGCTGCTTGACCTCGACCGGTTCAAACAGGTCAACGACCTCTATGGCTACGGCGCCGGCGATGCCATGCTGCAGAAGCTGGCGCACTGCATTTCCGGCATCCCGCGCCACGGACAGATGCTCGCACGTCTCGGCGGCGATGAATTTGCCATCATAGCTCCGAACCTCCCCGACCCCCTGGCCGCAGGCAGGATAGCCGAGGACTTGCTGGCGGCGATCCGCGAGGAAAACAGGGTTTCGGTCGGCTCCGGCCTCGTCTCGGCCAGCATCGGCATCGCCTTCTTTCCGCTGGATGCCGAAGACCAGGCCGGACTGATCAGCCATGCCGATACGGCACTCCATCGCGCCAAGACC
This sequence comes from Mesorhizobium sp. M1329, assembly GCF_040318035.1. Classification (NCBI taxonomy): domain Bacteria; kingdom Pseudomonadati; phylum Pseudomonadota; class Alphaproteobacteria; order Hyphomicrobiales; family Phyllobacteriaceae; genus Mesorhizobium; species Mesorhizobium sp. M1329. The sequence continues at coordinate 192,757 of NZ_JAMYLN010000007.1, forward strand.
GAAGGCCGGGACACCTATCGGTTTTTCGAGATAGCCATGGGCACCGCGGCCCGCGACAAGCGCGTGATGGAGCATGAACTGCGCCAGGCGATCGCCCGCAAGGAGTTCCACCTCGTCTATCAGCCGCAGAAGGAGATCCGCGGCGGCAGGATGATCGGCTTCGAAGCCCTGGTCCGTTGGCAGCATCCGGAGCGGGGTGACATTTCTCCGGCCGTTTTCATCCCCGTGGCAGAGGACAGTGGCGCAATCGCCCAGATCGGCGACTGGGTGCTGACGACGGCCTGTAACGATGCTGCTCGCTGGACAAACCCGCTAATGGTCGCCGTCAACGTCTCCGCCGTGCAACTTCACAATCCGAACTTCAGCCGCAAGGTGCACGACGCATTGTCGAGATCCGGCCTGGCCCCCGGCAGGCTCGAACTGGAGATCACCGAAACGGCCCTGGTGAAGGACATGCCGCGCGCGCTCGCAACCTTGAGGCAGGTCAAGGCGCTTGGCGTGCATGTGGCGATGGACGATTTTGGCACCGGCTACTCTTCTCTGTCCAACCTTAGCGCCTTTCCCTTCGACAAGATCAAGATCGACGGGTCGTTCATCAAATCGGTCGACAAGAACGCCCAGTTCGCGGCGATCGTTCGCGCCGTGCTGGGGCTTGGACGCGGTCTCGGCCTGCCAGTCCTTGCGGAGGGCATCGAGACGCCGGGTGAATTGCAGTTCCTGGACGCCGAGGCTTGCGAGATCGGGCAAGGCTATTACCTCGGCAAACCGGCTCCGATCGAAACATTCGGCGAACTGACGGGCGTGGCCGCTCCGGCAATCCGCACCGCCAGCCGACGCGGCGCAAGCATTGCCGTGCTCAAGCCGCGCCTGCGCACGGTCTGAGCCTATCCTGGCTGAAGCGCCGCCTCGACCAGACGCTTGGCATCCGGCCCCGACCATTCGGCCGGGCCGTTCATATGGGCGATCAGGCAGCCTTGCCGATCGATCAGCATGGTGACGGGTAGACCGAGCGCAAGGCCACGTGTCTTGACGTCATTGAACAGCGCCATGGTGGCATCGCGATAGTAGCCGAGCGACTTGACGCCGGTGTCCTCCAGGAACTTCTTCGGTTTGGCATCGTCGCCGGCATCGACGTTGACGGCAACAACCTGAAACGCATCGCTGCCCATCTCCTTCTGCAGCGCATCGAGCGCCGGCATTTCGGCGCGGCAAGGTGCGCACCATGTCGCCCACAGATTGAGCAGCACCGTCTTGCCGGCATGATCGGCGATCGTCGTCGGCTTGCCGTCCGGGCCGTTGAAGGCAAGGCTTTTCAGCGATTGCGGCGGATCCGCCGGCAAAAGCGCGGCAACCTGGCCGGTGGCAGCGGAGGCGATCTTCTTGGCACGGTCGGTCTTGGCGGCGCAGGCGACGTCGTCCTTGCCGCCGCCGGCGGCCACTTGCGCGGGCGCCTTGTTGCCAGAACTGCTTTCCCTGACATATACCGCGACCGCGCCGGCCAGCACGCCCGCAACCAAAGCGGCGAGGATGAGACGCAAAGCCGGGAAAAATCTATTGCCGTCTGCCATTTTTGAAAAATTGCTCCGGAGCACGGGTTATAGCGATGAACGACAAGAAGGCCAGCAACCAGATGTGGGGCGGACGTTTTGCCTCGGGTCCGGCCGCAATCATGGAAGCGATCAACGCGTCGATCTCGTTCGACCGCAAACTCTATGCGCAGGATATTCGCGGCTCGATCGCCCATAGCCAGATGCTGGCGCAAACGGGCATTATTTCGGCGGCCGATCAAGAAAAAATCGCTCACGGACTGAACACGATCCTGGCAGAGATCGAGGCCGGCACATTCGAGTTCTCGACCAGGCTGGAAGACATCCACATGAATGTCGAGGCTCGTCTGGCCGATCTGATCGGCCCCGCCGCCGGCCGCCTGCATACCGCCCGCTCGCGCAACGACCAAGTGGCGGTCGACCTCAGGCTGTGGGTCAAGGACGAGTGCTTTCGCGTCGCCGAGGCGCTGAAGGGACTGATCACGGCGTTCCTGGATCGGGCCGAGGAGCATGCGGCAACGGTCATGCCGGGCTTCACCCACATGCAGGCAGCGCAGCCGGTGACCTTCGGCCACCACTGCATGGCCTATGTCGAGATGTTTGCGCGCGACCTGTCTCGCGTACGCGACGCGATCGAGCGGATGGATGAAAGCCCACTCGGCGCTGCCGCCCTTGCCGGCACCAGCTTTCCCATCGACCGGCACCAGACGGCGAAGGCGCTTGGCTTCCGCGAGCCGATGCGCAATTCGCTCGACAGCGTTTCGGACCGCGATTTCGCGCTCGAGTTCCTGGGCCTGGCGGCGATCTGCGCGACGCATCTGTCGCGGCTGGCCGAAGAGATCATCATCTGGTCGACGCCGCAATTCGGCTTCGTCAGGCTGTCGGATAGTTTCTCGACAGGTTCCTCGATCATGCCGCAGAAGAAGAACCCCGACGCTGCCGAACTGGTTCGCGGCAAGACTGGCCGCGTCACCGGCCATCTGGTCGGTCTGCTGACGGTGATGAAGGGCATGCCGCTGACCTATGGCAAGGACATGCAGGAAGACAAGGAATCCGTCTTCGATGCGGCAGAGACACTCGACCTGATGCTGGCGGCGATGACTGGCATGATGCGCGACATGACGGTGAACACTGCCGCGATGAAAAAGGCGGCCGGCGCCGGCTATTCGACTGCGACCGACCTCGCCGATTGGCTGGTGCGCACGCTCGGCCTGCCGTTCCGCGAGGCGCACCATATCACTGGCCGGGCGGTGGCGCTGGCCGAGGACAGGAAGGTCGGGCTCGACAGGCTTTCGCTGGAGGACCTGCAGTCCATTCACCCCGGTATCAGCGCCGACGTGTTTTCGGTTCTCGCCGTGCAGAATTCTGTGAAGAGCCGCACAAGCTTCGGCGGCACCGCGCCGTCCGAGGTGCGCAGGCAGATCCGCTACTGGAAAAAGCGGCTCGCCAAGGCGTAGAACGCGGGGTGCAATGGCCGCAAAACTCGGCTAGAAGCGGCTGCGGGCAACAGTTTCGGACGGATGGCACGATGACCGGAAGCAGGATTTTGGTGACGCTGGCGCTGGTGGCAGCAATGGCCACCGTTGCGGCTTGCGGCAGGAAGGCTGCGCTCGATACGCCCTACGCGGCAGCCGTGCAGGCCCGCAAGGACGCCGAGAAGGCCAAGCAACCTTTGCCGCCGGAGCCGGAAAAACCTGTCGAGGACAAGAAATTCATCCTCGACCCGCTGCTCTGATTTTTCGGACCAATCTCGTGAACCATTTCGACTACCGCGACGGCGCGCTGCATGCCGAGGACGTGGCGATATCAGACATCGCCGCCAGCGTCGGCACGCCGTTCTATTGTTATTCGACGGCGACGCTGACCAGGCATTTTCGCGTCTTCACAGAGGCCTTTGCCGGGCTCGACGCTCTCGTCTGCTATGCCATGAAGGCGAATTCCAACCAGGCCGTGCTGAGGGTGCTGGCAAGGCTCGGCGCCGGCGCCGACGTGGTCTCGGAGGGCGAATTGCGCCGCGCTTTGGCGGCCGGCATCCCGGCAAGCAAGATCCTGTTTTCGGGCGTCGGCAAGACCGCGCGCGAAATGGATTTTGCGCTCTCGGCCGGCATTCTCTGTTTCAACGTCGAATCCGAACCGGAGCTGGAGCTGCTGTCGGCTCGCGCCACCGCGCTGGGCAAGATCGCGCCGATCTCGCTGCGCATCAATCCGGATGTCGACGCCAGGACGCACAAGAAGATTTCGACTGGGAAGGCCGAGAACAAGTTCGGCATTCCCTGGCAACAGGCGCGGAAGGTCTATTCCCGCGCGGCTGAGCTGCCGGGCATCAAGGTGACCGGCATAGACACCCATATCGGCAGTCAGATCACCGAATTGCAGCCCTTCGACGACGCCTTTGCGCTGCTGGTGGAGCTGGTCGGCGCCTTGCGCTCCGACGGTCATGCCATCGAGCACATCGATGTCGGCGGCGGCCTTGGCATTCCCTATCGCGTCGACAACAACCCGCCGCCTTTGCCCGATGCCTATGCCCAGATCGTCAGGAAGCATGTTGCCAAACTTGGGCTGAAAGTGATGTTCGAGCCAGGCCGGCTGATCGTCGGCAATGCCGGCATCCTGGTCTCGCAGGTGATCTTCGTGAAGGACGGCGACGCCAAGAACTTCCTCGTCGTAGACGCCGCGATGAACGATCTGATCCGGCCGACGCTTTACGACGCTTTCCACGACATCAGGCCGGTGGCGCAGCAGCCGGCCGCAGCACCACGCATGAAGGTCGACGTCGTTGGCCCGGTTTGTGAGACCGGCGACTATCTCGGGCTCGACCGTGACCTGCCCCGGCTGAAATCCGGCGACCTGATCGCTGTCGCCACCGCCGGCGCCTATGGCGCCGTCCAGGCCGGCACCTACAATACCAGGCTGCTGGTACCGGAAGTGCTGGTCGACGGCGACCGCTTCCACGTTGTGCGCCCGCGCCGGACCTATGACGAGCTGATCGGACTGGATTCGGTGCCGGACTGGTTGAAGTAGAACTCTGCAGCTACAGCCGGTGCTGAATGAGCGCCCTGGTCTCGGCGATTCTGTCCTCGTTCCGGCGATAGAATATCCACTGCTTGATGCGCTTGCTGCGCAAAAGCCCTGCCTGGGTGAGCACGCGCATATGCTCGCTGAGCGTTGCCTGGGTGATCCCCAGCTTTTCCGCGATCAGCAGCGCGCAGACGCCGTCCTCGACCAGATCGCCGTCCGTCTGCGGCGGAAAATGCGCGCGCGGGTCCTTGAGCCAATCGAGGATCTGCAGCCTGCGCTCGTTGGCAATCGCTTTGAAGACGTCGACCTCTTGCATTTAGGTACTTTGCCAAGTTACTAAGTAATGTCAACTCTGAATGTCAGCTCTGGGGAGTGAAAGCATGCCGCACGGCCACACGATCACACGCGAGCGCATCGCTGCAATGGAGCCGCGCATCCGGCCCTACGTGCGCCACACGCCGGTGCTGCGCGTCGACATGGCCGATTTCGGCCGCCCGCCTCTACCTGTCGACCTGAAGCTTGAGTGCTTGCAGCATTCCGGCTCGTTCAAGGCGCGTGGTGCGTTCACCAATCTCCTCGAACGGCCGGTTCCTGCGGCCGGCGTCGTCGCCGCATCGGGCGGCAACCACGGCGCCGCCGTCGCCTATGCCGCCATGCGGCTCGGCCACAAGGCGACCATCTTTGTTCCCGAGGTGAGCCCGCCGGCCAAGCTGGACCGCATCCGCGGTTACGGCGCCGAGCTGATCGTCGGCGGCGCCCGTTATGCCGAGGCGCTGGCCGCCAGCGAGAGCTTCGCCGAAAAATCCGGCGCGCTGCAGATCCACGCCTTCAACCAGGAGGAGACGCTGGTCGGGCAAGGCACGCTCGGCCTCGAGATCGAGGCCGACCTGCCGAAGCTCGACACCCTGCTGGTCGCCGTCGGTGGGGGCGGCCTGATCGGCGGCATCGCCGCCTGGTTTTCCGGCCGCATCAGGATCATCGCCGTCGAACCGGAGGGTGCGCCGACGCTTCATCGCGCCTTCGAGGCGGGCCGACCCGTCGACGCGCCGGCGGAGGGCATCGCCGCCGATTCGCTCGCGCCGAAGCGTGTCGGCGAAATGATGTTTCCTATCGCCGAGGCATTCGTCGAGCGCTCGATCCTTGTCGGCGACGACGACATTATCGCCGCCCAGGCGGCGCTCTGGGACCGCGTGCGAATCATCTCCGAGCCGGGTGGTGCGGCCGCCTTCGCGGCGCTCCTGTCCGGCCGCTACGCACCGGCTGCAGGCGAGCGCGTTGCCGTGCTGGTCTGCGGCGCAAACGCCAATCCGGCGAAATTCTGACAATATCCGGGGCATTATTGTTCACGTTTTGGGGAACCGCCTCGCCTTCGCCGTGTTTGTTGGTATCCTTAGGACGATGTGCATCCGCTTGGACGCACGAAGTACGCGCTAAGATTTTAGGTCTTCGCATCGTGCTTCCCGAAAATCGACTTTTCGGGCCCATGCGATAGACTCGTGAGGCCCGGGCTATCCGCCCGGCCAGGAAGGGCCGATGACACAACGACCCATCTTCACCAGCGATCGCAGTCTGGCCAGGCGACTTGCCCTGAGCCGGCTGGGAACGCAGGTCTCGATAATCGTCGAACGCGGCTGGCCATTGCTGCTGCCACTGATCGTCGTCGCCAGCCTGTTCCTCAGCATCTCGTGGCTCGGCCTGTTCCCATTTTTGCCCGATCTGGCGCGGATCGGTCTCATCACGGCATTCGGCGTCGCAGCTCTTGCCGCACTCTACCCGCTGCGTTTCTTCCGCACGCCATCCAGTGCCGAGGTCGACCGCCGCATCGAGGCGGCCAACCGATTGCTGCACAGCCCGGTGCAGGTCCAGACCGATCGCCCGAGCGGCAAGGAAAGCATTTTTTCGCAAGCCCTGTGGCGCGAGCATCAGCGGCGCATGGCGGACCGGCTGGGTGAGCTTGGCGGCGACGTGCCGCGCACACGCGTGCCGGAACGCGACCCGTGGGCGCTGCGCGCCGTTGCCGCGCTTTTGTTGGTAACTGCCTTTGCCTTCTCCTTTGGGCCATCGGGCGGCAGGCTGAGCGACGGTTTTGTTGCCCGTGCCGCCCGCGACGTCGTGCCGCCGCGCATTGATGCCTGGGTGACGCCGCCGGCCTATACCGGCAGGCCGCCGGTATTCCTGAACGCCCCGGCCCTGGCCAACAACGCCACTCAAACGGCGGCGACCTTCACTGTTCCGGAGGGCAGCGACGTGTCCCTGCGCGTCACCGGCGGTTCGGGCGAGGAAACGCTGAGCTACGCCGACACCGGCGGTAACACCCGCGCCATCGATCCGACCGGGCCGCAAGCCGCCAAGACTGAGGCAAGTCCGGCAACGCCTTCCACCGTGCGCCAGTTCAGCGGCAAGTTGACGGCCGATGGCACGCTGACGCTGCAGTCCGGCGACGGCGAGCTCGGCCGCTGGGCCTTCGCCATAATTCCCGACAAGCCGCCGCAGATCCGCTTTGTCGGCGAGCCGAAACGCGCCGTCAACGGTGCTTTCGAGCTCAACTACCAGATCGACGACGACTATGGCGCGGCCTCCGCAAAGGCGGTTTTCGCATTGGCCGATCCGCCGGCGCCCAACGCGCATCCGCTCTATGGCCCGCCGGAAATGCCGCTGACGTTACCGCGCCGCGGCGGCAAGGCCAATGCCGCCAGGACGACGAAGGACCTGACCGACCATGTCTGGGCCGGCGGCAACGTCAAGCTGTCGCTTGTCGCCACCGACGGTGCCGGACACACGGCGACCAGCGAAACCAAGACGCTGGTGATGCCGGAGCGGCCATTCTCCAACCCGTTGGCGCGGGCGGTGGTCGAGCAGCGCCGCATACTGGCGCTCGACGCCTATGCCAAGGACCGAGTGCTCGACCTGATGGATGCGATCACGCTCAGGCCCGAAGACACGTTCGACAACATGGCGCACTACCTCGCCATCATGAGCGCCCGCACCCGGCTGAAGATGGCCGACAGCGACGACCAGTTGCGCGACGAGGTCGCTTACCTCTGGGAGATCGCGCTCGGTATCGAGGAAGGCAATCTTTCGGCGGCCGAGAAGCGGCTGCGCCAGGCGCAGCAAGCGCTGCAGGATGCGATCAAGAATGGCGCCAGCGACCAAGAGATCGAAAAGGCGATGAAGGAACTGCGCGAGGCGATGAACCAGTTCCTGCAGGAATTCGCGGCGCGGGCGCAGCAGAATCCGAATGCGCCACAGATGCAGCAGAACGGCCAGGAACTGCGCCAGAGCGACATCGACCGCATGATGGACCAGATCGAGAACCTGGCGAAATCCGGCAATCGCGACCAGGCGCAGCAATTGCTGTCCGAACTGCAGGACATGATGAACAATCTGCAGGCAGGCCGCCAGCAGCAAGGCGGCCAGCAAGACAGCGAGATGCGCCAGCAAATGGACAAGCTGGGCGAGATCATGCGGCGCCAGCAGGAGATGATGAACGACACTTTCCGTATGGACCAGATGCAGCGCGGCCAGCAACAGCGCGGGCAGAACCGCGACGAGCAGCTCGGCGAGAACGGTGAGCCAGGCCCGATGGGCGAAGAGGGCAAACCCGGCCCGGGTGACGACCGCGATCCGCTCGGCCGGCCGAACCCGATGACGCCGCAGGAATTTGCTGATGCGCTGAAGCAATTGCAGGAAGGTCAGGGCAAGCTGCAGAGCGAGCTCGATCAATTGAGGAAGAGCCTCGAAGGCATGGGCCTCGACCCCAATGAGGGGTTTGGCGAGGCCGGCAAATCCATGGGCAATGCCGAACAGGCGCTCGGCGAGGGCGAAGGCGACCAGGCCGTCGGTCATCAGGGCCGCGCATTGGAAGCCTTGCGCAGGGGCGCCAAGGACATGATGAAGCAATTGCAGGCGATGCAAGGCGACCAGGGCGGCAACGGGCAAGGCGGACGCCAGCAGAATGCCGACCGTGACCCGCTCGGGCGGCCCCGCACCAGCGAGGGTCCCGACGACGGAAGTTCGGTAAGGGTGCCTGACGAGATCGATGTGCAGCGTGCCCGCCAGATCCTCGAAGCAATCCGCAAGCGGCTCGGCAATGCGCTCAGCCCCGATATCGAGCGCAGCTATCTGGAGCGGTTGCTGGAGCTGAAGTAGGGCTGCCTATATTCGGAAGATCGCTGCGCGGGGTCCGGGTCGGCCGCCATCGCCGGACCGAGTGGCATGCTTTAACGGTTGGTGAACGCTTCGCGGATCGCCTCTTCCATACCGTCGATGGCCTCGCCGGAAGCGTTCGGGTTGCGCCGCAGCACCACGTTCGAGGAATCGATGTCGCCGAACCCGTCGGCGGCCGTAAGCTCGCGGCAGCCGGCCGGGATGTTGCTGCGCGAGATCGGCGCAATCGCCAGCCCGGAGGTGACGGCGAGCCGCAGGCCGCCGTTGGTATCGCTGGTGTAGGCGACACGATAGGCGAGATCGCGCTGTTCCAGCGACTTTATCGCGAAATCCTTGCACCAACCGGCACGGTTGTAGAGCGCGATCGGCACCGGCCGCTCCTCATGCATGTGATGCAGCTCCGACGTCACCCATACGGTCGGGTCATGCATCAGCACTTCACCGCCCGACAGATCCTGCCATTCGAACACCACCGCCAGATCGAGATCGCCGGCGGCGAGCGCCGCGATCTGCGCACCGGAATGCGCGTAGCGGACGGTGATGTCGACCTGAGGATGGCGCTTGGCAAAGGCGCCGAGCGCGCGCGACAGGATCGCGTGGCCATATTCCTCCGGGATACCGATGCGCACCGGCCCGCCAAGCGGCGCCGCGACCATCGATGCCGCCGTCTCGTCGAGCAGTGAAACGATGCGCCTGGCGTTGGCGACGAGCTCGCCGCCGCGCCGCGTCAGCGCCACACCGCGCGAGCCGCGCTCGAACAGGCTGTCGCCGACCATGCCTTCGAGCTTCTTCATCTGCATCGAGACCGCCGACTGGGTGCGGCCGGCCCGCTCCGCCGCCTTGGTGAAATTGCCGGTGTCGGCGACCGCCACGAAGGTGCGCAACAGGTCGCTGTCGAGATTGGGTCGCATGTGCCCGCCATAAGGAAATCTGATTGCTGGCATCATTCCAATTCGTTTGCAACATGTCAAACGGCGGACGATAGTCGCCTTACCCATTGGATATGCGGCCGCGAAATCGGCTGCGGACCAATCAAAGTCCTCACTCGTACCCGCTGCCCGAAACGGTGGCGGGTTCTTTTTACCCGGATGCAGGCCTGCTTTCGGCCGCGCACGCGGGAGATCAGGAGCGCCTATGCAGAATCGGCTTGTGCTCGGCATCCTCAGCCTCTGTCTCGGCGTGCTGGTCTTTTCGCTGCAGGATCCGCTGGTCAAGGCGGTGTCGAGCCACTATCCGGTCACCGAGGTGATGGCGATCCGCTCGATCGTCGCCCTGCCGATCCTGGTTTTCCTTGTCCACGCCGATGTCGGATTGCAGGCGATCCTGTCGAAGCGGTTCGGCATGCTGACGATGCGCGCCTTCATCCAGTTCACCTCCTATACGGCCTACTATCTGGCAATCGCCGCCCTGCCGCTGGCTGACGCGGTAGCGCTCTATTTCATGGCGCCGCTGTTCATCATGGCGCTGGCCGGCCCTTATCTCGGCGAACGCGTGTCCTGGCAGGCGCTCGCCACCGTCCTGGTCGGCATGCTCGGCGTGCTGGTGATGGTGCGCCCGGGTGCCGGTTTGTTCGACTGGGCAGCGCTGTTGTCGCTAGGCTCGGCTCTGCTCTACGGTTTCTCGCAGCTGATGGCACGCAAGATCGGCGACACCGAATCCTCGACTGTCATGGCGTTCTATCAGAACGGCGCCTATCTGGTCGGCGCCGCCTTGGTGGCGGGATTGTTTTGGCTGGCAGGCATAGACCACGCCATGCATCCGAGCCTCGAATTCCTCGTCCGGCCATGGGTCTGGCCGACGACGCCGGATCTGCTCAAGATGGGAGCATGCGGCTTCGTTGCCTCGGCCGGCATGATCCTGTTGTCGCAGGCCTACCGGCTGGCGCCCGCCAACAGCGTCGCCACCTTCGAATACACCGGTATCATCTGGTCGCCGCTATGGGGTTTTCTGTTCTTTGCCGAAGTGCCGCGACCAGCGACGGCGACCGGCGCAGCCCTCATCATCGGCGCCGGCCTGTTTGCGCTCAATGCCAGCCGGCGCCGGAGCGGCGCGCCAGCCATTGCGGCGACCTGCGACCCTGCCTGAAGGCGGTCGGCCTTGGGCTTTAGGCGAAGCAGGCGAGCGTCTGTTCGACGCGGGCGCGGATTTCAGCCAGCGTGAACGGCTTTTGCACGACGTCCAGAATAATGCCGTTCAATTCCTCGGCGCGCTCGCGCTGGTCGGCATAGCCGGTCATCAGCATGATCTTCATCGCCGGGAACAGCGCCGCTGCCGCCTTGGCCATCTCGATGCCGTCCATTTCCGGCATGCGGATGTCGGACAGCACAAGGTCATAGCTCCCTTGCGCCGCCCGGATCAGAGAAAGGCCATGTGCGCCGTCGGCGGCAACAGTGACATTATGCCCGGCGCGTTCGAGCGCACGAGCGGCGAGAGTGCGGACGGATTCATCATCCTCGACGATCAGGAGCTTTGCCATGGGCAGGATATTTGGCGGGGAAAAGTTGATGTTTTCTGAACCGCGAGCGGCGACAACCCAACCAATGCATGCCGCGCAAAAGTGTGCAGCGGTTTTGCGATATAAAACAAGGACCTAAAGCGCGTCGCATAAGGCCGGTCGAGCGCGACTCGCTTTTAGGCGTCGCCCTTGACGACGCCGACAAAAGGCAATTCGCGAAACGCGTGGGCGACGTCCATGCCATAACCGACGACGAAATAATCGGGGCAGTCGAAGCCGACATAGTCGGCGTTGAGCGTGGTCTGGCGGCGCATGCGCTTGTCGAGCAGCACGGTGATGGCACAGCTCCGCGCGCCGCGCGACAGCATGAGGTCGCGGGTGAAACTCAGCGTCTTGCCGGATTCCAGAATGTCGTCGATCAAAAGCACATCGCGACCGGCGACCTCGTTGTCGATGTCGCGCAGCACCCTCACCTCACCGCTGGTCGTGCCGGCGCCATAGCTGGAGATGAAGATGAACTCGACCTCCGGCGACAGGCCGACATCGTGCATGGCACGGATAAGATCGGCGGCGAAGATGAACGATCCCTTCAGCACCGAGATTACCAGAAGGTCGTGGTAGTCGTGCCCGGCGATCTCCTTGGCAAGTTCCAGGTTCCGCCGCGCGATGGCGGACGCCGAAAACAGGACTTCGATGTCCTTGCCGCGCACAACTGGCATTGGCTGCCTTTCCAGAAATGTCGCCTTTGCAGGCGAAGCCGACCGAAACGGTCTTCAACCCGTTTCTAGGCCTGTCGTGCCATCTGGCAAGGCCAAATCTTTCGCAGGGCGCCCGCGAACGGTCGGATATCCCAGCGCGTCGCGAATCGTTTATCTGGTGACCTGTTGATTTTCTGCCGCCGCTCTAACGAACCAGCGCATGGCCGCCCGAAATCCAGAAAGCGGCAAAGGCGGCACCGACGCCGACAATCCAGAAGATCGGCCCACCATGCACCCACAACGGCCGTTCGATGGCGGTTTCGGGCTTGCGCAACATGTCCATGCCTTCGATCGAAGGCGTGGAAATCATGCGCGCAGGCGGCGGCGTAAAGTCTGGACGTGTAAAATGGCTGGGCAGCACCTCATAGTCGGCATCGATGACGTCGGCGGTCACGTCATGCATGATGCGTTCCGGCTCGGCGGCCGGATCGGTCATGATTTCGCCGGAAACCGGGCGCGCGGTTCGATCCTCAGCCATCATGGCCCAACACTACGGCACCTGTTCGCTGTTCGTTTCTTTTGGGTAAACGGAAATGGTTAACGCTTCCCCACCGGAACCCCTGTGACTCGCTCGAAAAGCCCCCAAATTAACCGTCGGTTAACCATGCCGGCCGATGGTCTTTCCACAGAAGGGGCTGGCATCTTGCCGCCGAGAATTTCAGGTCGTCGAAAGTGATCCGCTTCGAAAATGTCGGCCTCCGTTATGGCATGGGTCCGGAGATTCTCCGCGACATCTCCTTGCACATTCCGGAGCGCTCCTTTCAGTTCCTGAGCGGGCCTTCAGGCGCCGGCAAGACGACGTTGCTGCGGCTTTTGTTCATGTCACTGAAGCCGACGCGCGGCCTGATCACCATTTTCGGCAAGGACCGCTCGCGCATCTCGCGTACCGAATTGCCGCATCTGAGACGACGCATCGGCGTGGTGTTCCAGGATTTTCGCCTGCTCGACCATATGACCACCTACGAGAACGTGGCCTTGCCGCTGCGCGTGCGCGGCCGCGAGGAGGCGACCTACCGCACCGACGTCACCGAGCTGCTGAAATGGGTTGGCCTCGGCGAGCGCATGCATGTGCTGCCGCCGGTGCTGTCTGGCGGCGAGAAGCAGCGCGCCGCGATAGCCCGGGCGTTGATCGAGCAGCCCGAGATCCTGCTCGCCGACGAGCCGACCGGCAATGTCGACCCGCCGCTGGCGCGACGCTTGCTGCGGTTGTTCATCGAGCTCAACCGGCTGGGCACCGCCGTGGTGATCGCCACACACGACCTCGGCCTGATGGAACAGGTCGATGCACGGCGAATGATCCTGGCCGGCGGAAGGCTGGACATCTATGACTGAGCTCTCCGTCGAACATTTCGAGGGTCAGGACGCCGCGGCGGCAAAGCCCCGCGTCCAGCGCAAAATGGCGCCGATCGTGCCGGCGCAGAACATCGCCGGCCGGGCGCTGGTGCTGGTCATCGCCATCATGACGTTTCTATCCTGCCTGACGTTTGGCGCAGTCACGCTGGTGCGTGACACCGCCTCCGTCTGGGAGAACCAGATCTCGCGCGAAGCGACCATCCAGATCAAGCCGGTCGACGGCCTCGACATGGAGGCTGCACTTGCACTGGCCTCGCAGATCGCCGGCGAATTCCCCGGCGTGAAGAGCGCCAGGATCGTCGACCGCGAAGCGACGGCCCGGCTGCTCGAGCCTTGGCTGGGCTCGGGCCTGAACATCGATGAGCTGCCGGTGCCGCGCTTGATCATCATCACCATCGACGAGAATAGTCCGCCCGATTTCGCCGCACTGCGCGCGGCAATCACGCCGAAGCTGCCGAGCGCCTCGCTCGACGATCATCGCACCTGGGTCGACCGGCTGGTTGCCATGGCCCGCACCACGGTTACGATCGGTATCGCAGTGCTGGCGCTGATGCTGTCTGCGACGGTGCTGACCGTTGTATTCGCGACGCGCGGCGCCATGGCCGGCAATGGTCACATCATCGAGGTGCTGCATTTCGTCGGCGCCGAGGCGCGCTTCATCGCGCGCGAATTCCGCCGGCATTTTCTGGTCACCGGCATGAAGGGCGCCGCGGCAGGCGGCGCCGCGGCGATCCTCGTCTTCATCGTCTTCTCCTGGTGGTCGTCACGCAACATGGCGACACCGCAGGCCGATCAGGCGACTGCCCTGTTCGGCAATTTCGCCATCGGCTCGGCGGGTTATCTCGGGGTCGCTGTCATGGTGCTGGTGATCGGCGCGCTGACGGCGGCAACCTCCCATTTCACCGTGGTTACCTATCTCAGCGACATCGACATTCGCCAGCCGGACGCCGGCTAAAGGAAAGATCGATCACGGATGAAAACTCATCGTCACGAAAATTGCATTTTTTTCCTACCAAAGGCCGTATTTCGGGATTAACCATTTCATGATGGACGTTCGGGACTCGACCGATACCGCTGGATGCATGCCAGTGCTGGTTGCGCGCCCGCCCGTATTCGCCGAGCCTGATGAATTTGCCAAGCCGGATCAGTTCGCCAAACATGGGCGGCTGCTGGCAGCCCGCTCCTTGCGCATCTCGGCTCTCCTTCTGCTCGCCTTTATGGCGCTGTTTATCGCCGGCTTCGGCTGGTTCGCCAATACCGTCAGCCGTCTGACGACGCCCGCCAATCCGGCCAGGGCCGACGCTATCATCGTGCTGACCGGCGGCCAGTCGCGCCTCGACGCTGCGATGGGCCTGCTTGCCTCAGGCAAGGGCGAGCGGCTGCTGATCAGCGGCGTCCATCCCTCCGCCAGCCGCCGCCAGCTTCAGGCCGCGACCGGCGGCGACAAGAGGCTGTTTTCCTGCTGCGTCGACATCGACCGCGCCGCGCTCGACACGATCGGCAATGCCGAGGAAAGCGCCAAATGGGTCGAGGACCATGCCTACGGCACCGTCATTCTCGTCACCAACAATTATCACATGCCGCGCAGCCTGCTGGAAATGGGCCGGCTGCTGCACGGCGCAAGGCTCGAGCCCTATCCGGTGGTCAACACCAACCTCGAGAATGGCGGCTGGCTGACCAAACCGGGAGCGCTGCGCGTGCTGTTCACCGAATACAACAAATACCTGCTGGCGCTGGCGCGCGGCATCATGCCGGTGAAGCGAACCGACAGCGTGACGCTGGCCGACGCCGCGGGCGGAAGCTGAACGGCACCGGCACTTTTATTCCCTTGCTCTTATCCCCTGGCCGCTGCATCCGATCGCAAGCGTGCGATCTCCCGTTCGAGCCGTTCGATGCGCTTGTCGCGTTCGCCGAGCGCCGCCGCCACGTCGGCCGCTTCGAAACGCTGCGGTATGTGCTGCGAGCAATTTGAATCCCAAGCCGAAACCGTAAACAGGATGATCTGCTCGGGTCGCGCCTTATAGTCTTGCGGCATCAGCTTTGCCGTCAGCTCGGCATCGCCCTCGACGACTTGCGCTTTGCCCCAGATCTTGATGCGCTGCCGGTGCGCATAATCGATCAGGAACAGGAAAGCCTGTGGGTTGTCGCTGAGGTTGCCCTGGGTGATGAACTGCCTGTTGCCGGAAAAATCGGCAAAGCCGATCGTCCGCTGGTCGAGTACCTTGAGGAAACCGGCAGGCCCGCCGCGATGCTGGATGTAAGGCTGCCCGTCCGCATTGGCGGTCGACAGAAAGACACTGGTCTGCCCCTCGATGAAGGCGGCGAGATCGGGCGTGATTACCGCCTGCCAGCCGCCACGCTCCTCGACACGGGCATAGGCCTGGCGCGAGCCCTTGCGGGCCTGGATCGCCTTCACCGTCGGGGTGAAGGCGACATCGCTGGTGTGAGCGTTCATGGAAGCCCTCCTTTACGCGCCGAGTTGCGCTGCATTGTTCGCCCACGAAATAGGGCCTTCCGTCTTCGAGATGCAGATGCCATATCTGCAATCTACCCTTCCGTTTTTCGGAAGGGCAAATTTTTCGGGAGAACTATGGATCGCCTCCAGTCTATGTCGCTTTTCGTTGCCGCGGCGGAGACAGGCAGCCTCTCGGCTGCCGGGCGCCGCTTCGGCATTCCGCTGACGACGGTCAGCCGCAAGGTTTCGGACCTGGAAAGGCACCTGAAGACACGGCTGTTGAACCGCTCGGCGCGGCAGCTGTCGCTGACCGATGCAGGCCACGCGTATCTCGCCGCCTGTCGTCGCATTCTCGATGAGGTCGGCGAGGCCGAGCGAATAGCCGCCGGCGAATACAGCGCCCCGACCGGCGAACTGATCGTCACTGCTCCGATCGTCTTCGGCCGCCTGCATGTGCTACCGGTCATCACCGGCTTCCTCTCCGTCTATCCTGAGGTAAGTGTGCGGCTGACACTCGCCGACCGGATAACCCAGTTGGTCGAAGAGCACATCGATCTCGCCATCCGCATCGGCGAGCTTGCCGATTCGAGCCTGATCGCCACCCGCCTGGGTTCGATCCGCCGCGTCGTTTGCGCGAGCCCGGCCTATCTCGCCGAGCACGGCACACCGCAAACGCCGCAAGAGCTTGCAGCACACAGTGCCATCACCTTCGAAGGGCTCACCGCCGCAGCCTGGAGCTTCGCCACCGGCAAGACTGAATTCAGCGTGCCGGTCCGCTCCAGGTTACGGGTCAACACGGCTGAGGCAGCAATCGATGCGGCGATTGCCGGCGTCGGCGTGACGAGGCTGCTTTCCTACCAGATCGCCACCGCCGTCCGGTCGGGTACGCTGCGCCCGGTGTTGCAAGAGTTTGAGCCAGACCCATGGCCGGTGAGCCTCGTCCATGCCGGCCAGGGGCTACTGCCGGTGAAGCTGCGCGCATTCCTCGACTTCGCCGCCCCGCGCCTGAGACAGCGCCTGCTGCAGGCGGCGTGGCAAACGTGACGAAGACGGCCCATCGCAAGGCCGGGCCGATCGCCCGCCTCGCAGCGTTTCCTTTTTGCCGGCGCTTGGTGTAACCAACGCACACCTCCTCACCGGGCAATCGCTGTATGCTCTATCTCCGCTCGCTGGCGTTCAATCTCGCCTTCTACCTCAATTTGATCGTCCAGATGATCCTCTGGACCCCGTATTATTTCCTGTCGCCGCGCCATCGCGCCTGGTTCGTGCCGAAATTCTGGTCGCGCACCAGCATGTGGCTCTACGACAAGATCGCCGGCACCAGAAGTGAGATCATGGGCCAGGAAAACCTGCCTGAAGGCTCCTTCATCCTGGCGCCGAAGCACCAGTCCTTCTGGGACACGATCGCTTTCCTGCCGTATCTCGACGATCCCGTTTACATATTGAAGCGGGAGCTGACCTGGATCCCGTTCTTCGGCTGGTACATTTTGAAGATGCGGATGATTCCTGTCGACCGCGGCAGCCGCTCGAAGGCATTGAGGACGGTGATCGCCGCGACCAAACAGGAATTGGCGCGCAATCCGCGCCAGCTGATCATCTATCCCGAGGGCACCCGCCGGGCGCCGGGCGACGAACCGGTCTACAAATACGGCATCGTCGAACTCTATGCGCAACTTGGCATTCCGGTGGTGCCGGTCGCTCACGTCGCCGGCCTCTATTGGCCGCGCCGCAAATTCCTGCGCTATCCCGGCACGATCAAGGCGCGCTTCCTGCCGCCGATCCCGCCCGGCCTCGGCAAGGACGAATTCATGCAACGGCTGATCGCCGAGACGGAGGCCGCCTGCGACCAGCTCCTCGTCGAGGCGTCGCAGACGCCGTACCCGCCGCCGATGCCGCCGACGGCGGTGAAACGGCTTGGTGAGCTGGACGCGAAACCTGAATTGAAAGGCTGAGGCAACGGCCGCGGATGCCAGAAGGGCTCACGGCAGGGCAGCCAGGGCGGCTGTTGCAATCAGCGTCACCGCAAACACCCGATTGATGATCCGCGAGGCCAGCGGTTGGCGCAGCAAACGTGCAAAAGCCGCGCCGGCGAGAAGCCACAAGAGATGAATGGCAACGATCATCAAGGCGAGAACCGTCAGCTTGGCTGAAATACCAAGACCGCCGGCGCCGGAAGACGCGCCGGCGAACACGGCGGCAATCGCCACATAGGCTTTCGGGTTGGCAACCGCCAGAAGGAACCCGCCAAGGAAGGTGGGAAGCGCCACTCCACCGACGCGCGCCGTCAGTGGCGGCGCCGTCGCTATCTTGAACGCCAGGTAGAGGATGTAGGCTGCCGAAGCAACCGCCAGCAGCGCTGCGACCTTTGGCAGCGCGGTGAGAACAGCCATGATGCCCGTCGCCACCACCAAAAGCACGAGGACCGTGCCGACAACGATCCCCGAGGCATAGCGGAGCGAATCGCGCAGGCCGAACGCGGCACCGACCGCGGTGACACTTATCGTCGCCGGCCCCGGGCTGCCCATGACGATGGCCGATGCCAGCACGAGCGCCAGCAATTGCTGCCATAGCTGCTGATCGAGAAGAACCTGTCCGGCCATGCGGCGTCCTGCATCCTGTGACGATGCAGGGACGGTAGGACAAGGCAGCGGTGCCGGTCTTGAACGATCGTGCGCGGCTATGCGCTGGCCTTGTCGAGCTCGGCGATATCGTCCGGGCTGAGCTGCAACGACGCGGCACGCACCAGGCTGTCGACCTGGTCGAGCGTCGTCGCGCTGGCGATCGGAGCGGTGACGCCGGGCCGCGCCATTACCCAGGCAAGCGCCACTTCCGCCGGCTTGGCCGAATGTCTGGCTGAAACGGCATCGAGCGCTGAGAGAATGCGCATGCCGCGCGCGTTGAGATAGCCTTTCACACCGCCGCCGCGCGGGCTTTTGCCGAGGTCGGCTTCGCTGCGGTACTTGCCGCTCAAAAATCCCTTGGCGAGGCTGAAATAGGTGATGACGCCGATGTCCTCGGCCACGCACAGGTCACGCAGCGGACCATCGAAGGACGAGCGGTCGTGGAGATTGTATTCCGGCTGCAGCACCTCGTAGCGCGGCAGGCCGCGCAGGCTTGCCACGTCGAGTGCGGCGCGCAACTGGGCGGCGTCGAGGTTGGAGGCGCCGGCATAGCGGATTTTGCCCTTGTCGAGCAGTTTCTGGTAAGCGCCGAGCGTTTCCTCATAAGGGGTGGCCGGATCAGGCCAGTGCGACAGATAGAGGTCGACAGTATCGACCTGCAGCCTCTTCAGCGAGGCGTCGATGGCCTTTTCGATATAGGCGGCGGACAGGTCCCTTTTGCCCTGTCCCATATCCGAACCGACCTTGGTGATGACGACAACCTTGTCGCGGTTACCACGGCTCTTCATCCATTTGCCGATGACGGTTTCGGATTCGCCGCCCTGGTGGCCGGCAATCCAGCGCGAATAGGAATCGGCCGTATCGATGGCGTTGAAACCGGCGTCGACAAAGCGGTCGAGCAAGTCGAACGAGGTTTTCTCATCGGCAGTCCAGCCGAACACGTTGCCGCCCAGAACCAATGGCGCGATGGATAGGTCGGTGCGACCGAGACGACGCTTCTGCAAGGCTGATCTCCATGATGATTCATGCTGGGGCGGGTGGGAGCCGCCGACCGGGCTAACCTATGTCGCGCCGCGGCGACGTCAAACGCATAGCCTCCTTTCCAGCCCGCCGGCGCTTCACAAAACCGCGACCCGCCGCGCCGCGTCCCGGATATCCAAACCAGCAGCCTCTGAAGAAACGATCTGGCAAGTTTAGCACATAGATTGTCAAATCTGCCAATTCTGACTTTTGCCGGCCGATCGTAGGTTCCGCGGCGCCGACGCAAGTCTCGGAACGGTCTGGCCGGGCCCAGACTGTTGGCCTCGGATCGTTTGTTATGGAGAACGGCATGAAAGCAATTGTATTTGACGCCATCGGTTCGCCGCGCGACGTGCTCTACATGGGCGACCTGCCGATGCCGCGGATCGGCGACGGCGAGGTGCTGGTCAGGATGGTCTCGGCCTCGATCAATCCGGGCGACTTCCTGTTTATCCAGAACCTCTATCCCGAACCGAAGAAGCCGCATTTTCCCCAGCAGATCGCCGGAAATCATGGCGCCGGCATCGTCGAGGCCGTCGGCGCAAACGTCCCGTTGGAACCGGGCACGCTTGTAGCGTTCAGCTATTATGGCAGTTGGGCCGAGTACGCGGCCATTCCCGCCGAACGGCTGATCCTGTTGCCTGCCGGCTATCCCGTCGAACGCGCCGGGCAGATGGTGAACCCCATTACCGCGTGGGATCTGCTGACGGATTCCCGTGTGCGGCCCGGCCAGTGGTTGGCTGTCACGGCCGGCTATTCGTCGATTTCGACAATGGTGATGCAGTTCGCCCAACGACGCGGCATCAACGTCATCGCACTTGTGCGGCGCTCGCACCAAAGCTTCGACCTGAAAACGCTTGGCGTCGCCGCCATTCTTGACCTTTCGGACTTGAAGGCAAGTATCCGGGAAGCGGTGATGGATATCACCGGTGGCGCCGGATTGAACGGGATTATCGACAATGTCGGCGGACCTGTCAGCGGCGAATTGATCCGCACCCTGGCGCTTGGCGGACAGATGGTGATCAATGGCGGCATGAGTGCCGAGCGCTTCGAACTGCACAATTTCGATGTCTTGCTGAGCGGCGTCGAGATCAGGGCGAATATCTATCGCTATTTCTTTTCGCCGCCGGCCGAAGCCGACCGGCCTGTCCTACGCGAGATCATCGACATCTTCGGCCAGCCGGGCTTCCACATTCCTGTCGGCGGTCTCCACGCGCTGACCGGGTTCAAGCTTGCCGTGGCAAACAGCCTGGATCGCGCCGATCTTGGCAAACAGATTTTCAGGATGTAGCCCGCGTCACGACACCGAAGCTACGACGCGATCCGTCTCGTCACGTCTTCCAGCCAGTGATCGCTTATACCCAGTGCTTCGAGGTGCTCCAGCGTGCTGAGCACGTAATCCTCATTCCTGCCCGACTGGCCGACGGCGCCGCGAACGACGGCCGCCGCCTCGGCCGGGTCGAGCGCACCGGCATATTGCTCATGGCTGCGGTCCACGACATAGGCAACGGCTTCGACCGTCTCGCTCCCATCCGTTTCACTCTTGTCGAGGCGAACGCTGAGCACACGTTCGAGATAGACGTTGGTGACCAGTTCACGCTCGCGCAGATAGGAGATGACCTCGTTGCGCAGCTCGCCTGGGACCCGGAACGCCAGCCCGATGCAGGAGCCGCCGCGGTCGAGCCCGAGCACCAGGCCCGGCCGTTCGCGCGTGCCGCGATGCACGAAAGAATAAACGCAGAGCGAACGGCGGTAGCCATGCAGGCGGGCACGCCGCGTCTCGACATGCGCGAATCCGGGCCGCCAGATCAGTGAGCCGTAGCCAAAAACCCAAAAATCGCCCATATCGCCAAGCCTGATTGTGACGAACCACTCCACCGGTGGTGTTTCAGTCCGTCTACCTGTTGTTGCCGCAAGCGACAGCCCGCCCGTGCCACCCGCGTTAACGAAAGCCGCAGCATGACGTCAAGTGACGAGCGCCCGCCGCCCAGCCAACGTCGCCGCTTGTTGTGGCTTGCTGCTTTCATCCTCGTGCTGTTCGGCATCTACAGCGCCGGCTGGTTCTACCTGGCGGACCTGGTCGAGAGTGCAACCGACAAGGCGGTCGCCGATCTCGACGGCAACGGCATCAAGGCCGACTGCGCCAATCTCGCGGTCAGCGGCTATCCCTTCAGCTTCACCCTTTCCTGCGACAGCCTGGCTTACGAGGACGACAGCCGCAACGTCGCGGCATCGACAGGCAAGATCAACGCCGCCACGCAGATCACCCGGCTTTTGTCGCCTGCCGCCGAGCTCAGGGGGCCGCTCAGGACCTCTGTTCCCGGCATGACCCCGCTCTGGATCGACTGGGATAATCTGCGGGCCGACATGAAGCTCTCCTGGCCGCTGCCGAGACGCCTCTCGCTGCAGGCAGAAGGCCTGTCCGGCCAGACCGATCCGGCAGACGACACCGATCCCGTCTCGCTGTTCAGCGCCGGAACTGCCATCGGGCAATTGCGCCCAAACGGCCCGGACATCGACTATGCCGGCAATTTCACCGATCTCGAAATCGACGCGGCGGCCATCGACGGGCGCGTCTTGCCGCCGCTCGACGGCAGCGGCGACGTGACGCTGAAGAACGGCGTGACGCTGATCAAGGCAAATCCGAAGAGCCTGCGCGGCCAGGCGGCCGAAATCCACGAGCTCGATCTGTCGTCCGGAACTGCGCGCATCACCGTTTCCGGACCCCTGTCGGTCGATGACGACGGTCTCATAAATGCCGACTTGACGATCAGGCTCAATGATCCAAAGGCCGTGGCGGCGATCCTCGCCACCGCCATCCCCGAGCAGAAGAAAGAGATCCAAACCGGCTTTGCCGGACTGGCGCTGCTCGGCAACCAGCCGTCGATGCCGCTGAAGATCGTCAGGGGCAAGGCCTCGCTCGGCTTCATCCCGCTCGGCAAGATCAAGCCGCTCGACTAGAGGTCTGGCCTGCAACCGGCCTGCAGCGGCTTATCCCTTCGGCGGGTGTTCGACTGCCTGGCGGCCGAAATCGGGTACGTCGATATCCTGGCCGGCCTCGATGATCGAGCGGCGGACGGCGCGGGTGCGGGTGAACAGGTCGAACAGCTTTTCGCCGTCGCCCCAGCGGATGGCCCGCTGCAGCGAGGAAAGATCCTCGGAAAACCGCGCCAGCATTTCGAGAATGGCGTCCTTGTTGTGCAGGCAGACGTCGCGCCACATGGTCGGGTCGGACGCCGCAAGACGGGTGAAGTCGCGAAAGCCGGAAGCCGAGTATTTGATGACCTCGGACTTGGTCACCGACTCCAGATCATCGGCGGTACCAACGATGTTATAGGCGATGATGTGCGGCAGGTGCGAAACGATGGCCAGCGTCATGTCGTGATGCTGCGGGTCCATCGTGTCGATGTTGGAGCCGCAGCGGCGCCAGAATTCCGAGAGCTTTTCCAGTGCCGCAGGATCGGTGCCGGGCAGCGGCGTGAAGATGCACCAGCGGTTCTCGAACAGTTCGGCAAAACCGGCATCCGGTCCCGATTTTTCGGTGCCGGCCAAAGGATGGCCGGGGATGAAGTGCACGCCATCAGGCACATGCGGCTGCATCTGCGCGATGACCGAGGCCTTGGTCGAGCCGACATCGGTGAGGATGGCGCCCTTCTTCAGCGCCGGCGCGATCTCCTCGGCGACCGTACCTGAAGAGCCGACCGGCACCGAAACGATAACCAGATCGGCGTCGCGAACCGCCTCTTTGGCATCCGTCGTGTAGGTGTCGCCAAGGCCGAGTTGGCTCGCCCTTGCCAGCGTCGCGTCGCTGCGCGTCGAAATCGCGACTTGGCCGGCGAGCCCCTCGCGGCGGATGACGCGGGCCAGTGACGAGCCGATCAGGCCGATGCCGACCAGCGCGATCTTTTCGAACATCGGTGAAGTCATGGTGCTCTAGCTTTTCAGGAATGTCGCGAGTGCTGCGACAACGCCGCGATTGGCCTCTTCGGTGCCGATGCTCATGCGCAGCGCGTTGGGAAAACCGTAGCCGGAAACGCGCCGCAATATGTAGCCGCGCTGGCTGAGGTAGTCGTCGGCGGCCGCCGCCGAATGCTTTTTGTCCTCGGGAAAGTGGATGAGGATGAAATTGCCGACGCTCGGCGTCACCCGCAGCCCAAGCCCCGCCAATTGCTCGCTCAGCCAGGCCAGCCAGGTCTCGTTATGCGCGACGCTGCGTTCGATGTGCGCGCGGTCGCGGATCGCCGCGATGCCGGCCTCGATCGCCGTCGCATTGACGTTGAAAGGCCCGCGCACGCGGTTGATCGCGTCGATGACGTGCATTGGAGCATACATCCAGCCGATCCGCGCGCCGCCCAGGCCCAATTTGGAGAAGGTGCGGGTCATGACCACGTTTTCCGCGCTGCCCACCAACTCGACGCCGGCTTCATAGTCGTTGCGCCGGACGTATTCGGCGTAAGCGGCATCCAGCACCAGAAGCACGTTTCGCGGCAGGCCGGCATGCAGGCGGCGCACCTCCTGGAACGGCACGTAGGTGCCGGTTGGATTGTTTGGATTGGCAAGGAAGATGATCCTGGTGCGCGGCGTCACCGCGGCTAGGATCGCATCGATGTCGGCGCGTTCATCGGTCTCCTTGACCGTTACCGGGACGGCACCGGCCGACTGTATGTAGATCTTGTAGACCATGAAGCCGTGTTCGGTGATGATGGCTTCATCGCCGGGCGCGAGGTAGGTCTGCGCAAGCAGGCCCAGAATCTCGTCGGAGCCGTTGGAGCAGACGATGTTCGCCGGGTTGAGCCCGTGCACCTCCGCGATCGCTTCCCTCAGGCGCCTGGCGCTGCCGTCGGGATAGACCGCGAGCTTGTCGGCGACCGCGCGCGCGGCCTCTATCGCCTTTGGCGAAGGGCCGAGCGGGTTTTCGTTCGCCGACAATTTGTGGACCTTGGCGACACCTTCAGGCGCCGCGCTCTTGCCGGGCACATAGGCTTCGATCTCCATGATGCCGGCGCGGGGCCTTGGACGTGTCTGATCCGGTGTCTGGCTCATTCCATGAAATCCGTCGAGAGTGCCTCCATCCGGAGGCCGCAGCGGAAATACAAGCCGTGGCCCGGAATGTCGAGGGGCGGCAATTCGGGATCAAGAACTTGCCGTTGACGAAGCCATGCGTCAGTCCTAGAAGAGCAGCGAAAGTTCCGTGGTGATTTGGCCGGTCGGCTTGCAGCCACGTTAAACAACTTGCTAAAGGGCCGTTTGCATCCTGTAACCGGCTTTGCGAAGGCATGGCCGGTTTTTTGTTGCCCTGGCTGGCTGTTGCCCAGACCGGTGGACAGCTGAAGGCCGGGCAAGGAGATGTGATGGTCGCTTTGCGCGCGCGAAAAACCAACAACGAGGCCGACCAGCCGTCGAGCCCGGTGTTGCGTTTCGGCGCCGACAAGCCGCTCAAGCTCGACGCCGGCACGCTGCTGTCGCCGTTCCAGATCGCCTACCAGACCTATGGCACGCTCAACGACGCCCGCTCCAATGCAATCCTCGTCTGCCATGCGCTGACCGGCGACCAGCACGTCGCCAACACCAATCCGGTGACCGGCAAGCCGGGCTGGTGGGAAGTGCTGATCGGCCCCGGCAAGATCATCGACACCGACCGTTTCTTCGTCATCTCGTCCAACGTCATCGGCGGCTGCCTCGGCTCCACCGGCCCCGCCTCGACCAATCCCGCCACCGCCAAGCCTTACGGGCTCGACCTGCCGATCATCACCATCCGCGACATGGTGCGGGCGCAGTTGATGCTGGTCGAGCATTTCGGGATCGAACAGCTGTTCAGCGTGCTGGGCGGCTCGATGGGCGGCATGCAGGTGCTGCAATGGGCGTCCAGCTATCCCGAGCGCGTTTTCTCGGCGCTGCCGATCGCCACCGGCGCCCGCCATTCCTCGCAGAACATCGCCTTCCACGAGGTCGGCAGGCAAGCGGTGATGGCCGACCCCGACTGGCATGGCGGCAAGTATTTCGAGCATGGCAAGCGGCCGGAAAAGGGGCTGGCTGTGGCGCGCATGGCCGCCCACATCACCTATCTGTCGGAAGCAGCGCTGCACCGCAAGTTCGGCCGCAACCTGCAGGACCGCGAAGCGCTGACCTTCGGCTTCGATGCCGACTTCCAGATCGAGAGCTATCTGCGCCATCAGGGCATGACCTTCGTCGACCGCTTCGATGCCAACTCCTATCTCTACATGACCCGGGCGATGGACTATTTCGATCTCGCCGCCGACCATGGCGGCCGTCTGGCCGATGCCTTCGCCGGCACCAAGACGCGCTTCTGCCTGGTTTCGTTCACCAGCGACTGGCTGTTCCCGACCGAGGAGAGCCGCTCGGTCGTGCACGCGCTGAACGCGGCCGGCGCCTCGGTCTCGTTCGTCGAGATCGAGACCGACCGCGGCCACGACGCCTTCCTGCTCGACGAGCCGGAACTGTTCGCCGCCATCAGAGGCTTCATCGCCTCGGCCGCGCGCGCGAGAGGGCTTGGCGCATGACCCCGAAAAGTTGCAGACTTTTCGGATCAGGACCATGCGCCAGGCAAGAGCCGAACGCATGAGCGTCAACCGCGCCCAGCGCGTCGACCTCGAAGTCGTCGCCGATCTCATCCCGCCGCAGTCGCGGGTGCTGGACGTCGGTTCCGGCGACGGCCTGCTGCTCGAATTGCTGCAGGAGACCAAGAAGGTCGACGGCCGCGGGCTGGAACTGTCGCAGCGCGGCGTCAACGAATGCGTGGCGCGGGGCCTGTCGGTCATCCAGGGCGATGCCGACAAGGATCTCCAATTCTATCCCGACAAGGGTTTTGATTTCGTCGTCTTGTCGCAGACCTTGCAGGCGACCCGCAATCCGAAGCTGGTGCTCGACGAGTTACTCCGGATCGGCAATCGCGCCATCGTCTCCTTCCCCAATTTCGGCCATTGGCGGGTGCGCTTTTCGCTGCTCTTCAACGGCCGCATGCCGGTGACCAAGGACCTGCCCTATTCCTGGTACGACACGCCCAACATCCATTTCTGCACCATTCGCGATTTCGTCAATCTGTGCGACGAGCTTGGCGCGACGGTGGAAAAGGCAACCGCGCTCGACGCCAACGGTCAGCGGATCGGCTTCTCGATGCCGTGGTGGTTCTGGAACTTTTTCGGCCAGCAGGCGGTGTTCCTGTTGAAACGATAAAAGCCAACCGTAGCAAATCGCCCCCTTATTCGAGAACGTCGGTGGCCTTGTGCGGGTGCTGGACGCCGTCGACCAAGACCACGTCGGATTGGGAATTGCCGGTGCGCAGCGGCAATATCTCCTGATAGGCGGGCGAGTCGTACCATGCGCGCGCCTGCTGCCTGTCGGGGAACTCGATGATTATGAGGTAACCCGGCCAGGTGTTTTCAACGACTTCCACCTCGCCTCCGTGCACCACGAAACGCCCGCCAAACGGCTCCAGCGTGGCATCGATCTTGTGCAGGTACTCGACGATCTGCGGCCCCGGCGTGACCTGGCGCATATGGGCGACGGCGTAGGCGGTCATGGCGTAACTCCCTGATGGTCGAAAGCCGGACAACCGGCTTGATGGGAGCAGTTTGCCGAGACCTAGTGCGCTGGTCGATTACCCCAGAGGTAATGACACTGAATACAAAACCGGCGCGCCGCTGCCGTCACCTGAAGATATTTCTGCCTGGCACCGATGATTTTGGCGCGCCTGCGCTGTCCTTATCGATGAGCGCGCCTGGATGGTCCGGCGGCCGGGAACAGAGAGGTGATCCATGGGATCGTTGCAAAATCAGAATGTCGTCGTCGTCGGAGGCAGCCGTGGTGTCGGCCGCTCGATCGCGGAGGCCGCCCTCAAGGAGAGAGCGACGGTGCTGGCCGTCGCCCGCGGAAAACAGGCCCTGGCGCAATTTGCCTGGGAGGTCTCGGGCGTGAAGACGCTCGCGGTCGATGCGACGGTGGACTCCGCCCCCGACAAGGTATTCGGCGCGCTGGAGCCGGACGTGCTGGTGATCTGCGCAGGCGCGCTGGCGCCTTCCGCGCCGGTGCACGAACAGAACTGGAAGGCGTTCTCGGCAAACTGGGACACGGACGTCAAGGCGTCGTTCCTGTTTTGCCGGGCCGCTCTGCGGCGTCCGCTCAAGCCGGGGAGCCGGATCGTCTTGATCTCCAGCGGCGCGGCCTTGACCGGCGGACCACCGAACGCCGGCGGCTATGCCGGCGCAAAACGCATGCAGATGTTCCTGGCCGGTCATAGCCAGAAGGAGGCCGATCGACTTGGCCTCGGCCTGCGCTTCATGGCGCTCGCGCCGATGCGCATCATGCCGGAGACCGGCGTGGGCAAGGCCGGCGTCGACAGCATCGCGGCCTATATGGGCATCCAGCCGGCGGACTTCATCGCCGCCATGACCGACATGCAAACGCCGGCCGATGTCGGACGGGCGGTGGTCGCGCTGGCCACCGGTCAGCCGCAAGGCAGTTCCTTCATGGTGAGCGGTAGCGGGCTTGCCCCGGCCGCCTGAGGCGCGCGTAATGCGAACCTGACCCGGAATCCGGATGCAGCCCGAAAGTAGCATGACAGACGCTCAACCACCTCTGGAACCAGCAGGCCAGCCGATCCTCGATCGGCTGGCCTTCGAGAAGGTCACGGCCGCCCATCGCCGCGAGCTCAAGCTGCATTGCTATCGCATGATGGGTTCGTTGCACGAGGCCGACGACCTCGTCCAGGACACGTTGCTTCGCGCCTGGCGCGCCAGGTCGGAGTTCGACGGGCGAGGTTCGGTTCGCGGTTGGCTCTACATGATCGCGACCAACGCTTGCCTCAACGCCATCAAGGCGAGGTCGAGGGCGCACCGCATTCTCCGGGAACCCGGACGGCCGCCCTCGCACGGAGCGGCCATAGGCGGGCCGGTAGCCGACATCGCCTGGCTGGAGCCCTACCCCGACGCCGAGCTTCCAGACATTGCCGGCAGCGAGCCAGGTCCGGAAGCCCGTTACGAGAGCCGCGAGGCCGTCCAGCTCGCCTTCGTCGCCGCCATCCAGGATCTGCCGCCCAGGCAGCGCGCCGCGCTGCTGCTTGCCGACGTCCTCGGATGGTCGGCTGTCGAGACGGCGCGTTTGCTGGGAGGATCGACGGCTTCGATCAACAGCGCGTTGCAGCGCGCCCGCGCAACGCTGGCGGCGCGCTATCCTCAGGGACGGCCGGCCAGCCGATCACGGCCCAGCCCCGAAGAAGGCCTGCTGCTCGAACGCTACATGCAGGCCTGGCAGGCCGCCAATCTCGACAGCTTGATCGAGCTGCTGCGCGAGGACGCCATCTATACAATGCCGCCCTGGCGCGAATGGTATCAAGGCCGCGAAGCGATCCGCGGTTTCTTCGAGACCGTCTGGCCGAGGTTTGGCGGCTTCCGCACATTGGCCACCCGCGCCAATGCCCAGCCGGCGGTCGGGGTTTATTCCCGCAGCCACGATGGCCCTGAATGGCGGGGCCATTCCCTGCATGTGTTCGACGCGGCCGAGGGCGGGATCGCTTCCTTGACGATCTTCATAGGGCCGCTCGGGCCATCTCTGTTCCCGGCCTTCGGCCTGCCGCCAG
This sequence comes from Mesorhizobium sp. M1329, assembly GCF_040318035.1. Lineage (NCBI taxonomy): Bacteria > Pseudomonadati > Pseudomonadota > Alphaproteobacteria > Hyphomicrobiales > Phyllobacteriaceae > Mesorhizobium > Mesorhizobium sp. M1329. The sequence goes on from NZ_JAMYLN010000007.1 coordinate 221,746, forward strand.
CCTAGCCTACGCCTGGGCCAGCCTTACCGGTCAAGTTCCGGGAAATATGGGTCCGAGAAAAACCGCCGGTCGCGCTCGCCTTGCAGGCAGTCGATCGGTGCGTCGATGCGGATCGTCCTCGGATCCACCTTGGGATACTCGATGCCGCTGACCTCGAGGATCAGTTTGCGGCGAGTGGCGGTGGAAAATTCGGAAGCAGCATAGATCGGCAGCACGAACGAGCCCGGCCCGCCGGTAACGCATTCGGCATAATACCGGTCGAGATGGCTGAAGGTGGGTGACGGGCTGATCAGGATCGGCAGCCCATTTATGACGATGCCCTTCGCCAGCGCCGCATCGCGTGCCGTTGTGACCGGCAGGCCGGTGTTGTTTGGGCCGTCGCCCGAGACGTCGATGACGCGGCGCTTGCCGGCGAAGGCCGTGCCGTCGAAAAGCTCGGCGCCGAAAGCCACTGCACCGGAGATCGAGGTGCCGCGAAAGCTCCTGAACGGGCGGGCCGCGATCTTGTCGGCGAAAGCGTTGGCGCTCTCCTTGCTGTCGACGACCTGCCAGGCAATGACCCCATCGTCGCGGATGGTGCCAGCCCATTCGAAATAGGCGATGGCGATGCGGCCGGAGGTGCCGGCACGCACGGCGTTGATGAAGTCGGGGTGGCGCAGCGCCGCGACATAGCCAGCGCGCTGCAGGGCAAACTCCCTTTCATCCATCGACTGCGAGATGTCGACGGCCAGCACCAGCTCGACATCGACGACAATTGCATTGGCCGGCGCGGCCGCAGGTGCCGCCGGGGTGCAGGCAAGGCAGGCGAGCAGGGCGAGAGCGTCAAGCATGGCCGATCGGAACGTTCCCATCTGAAACGATCGCGACAGTTTTTCGCCGCGATCGCGGCGAAATAAAGCTTGCCTTCTATTTCTTTCGGCCGGCCGAGGCGATAGCCGGGGGCGGTTCGATGGCACCTGCCCTGATACGGGCCGGCTTGAGTGGCGGTTGGCCGGCATCCTTGACGATGGTCAACGCCCGGCGGAAGAAGCGGGCATAGTGCTGGCCGCGGCCGATATTGAGGATCCCGGCGTCGGGAAGGCGCTTCTCCAGCATCGACAGCACTTGCCTCAGCGTTGGGCCGTCGAACGCGTCCAGCGCCTCGTCGATGATCACCCATTTCGGCCGTCGCAAGGCCAGCCTGGCAAAGGCCAGCAGACGCTGCTCGTCGTCGCTGAGCTCACGCTCCCAGCGCGCCGAGCGATCGAGCGAGGACGACAGGCGTTGCAGCCCGACATCGGCCAGCACCTCCGAGATCTCGGCATCGCTCGCCTCCGCAGCGCCGTCTGAATGGTTGAGCACCTCGCGCAGCTTGCCTAGCGGGAAATAGGGGGTACGCGGAACAAAGATCGGCGCTTCTCCGGCCGGCATGCCGATCCGTCCGCTGCCCCATGGCCACAGACCGGCAATGGCCCGGAAGAACAGCGTCTTGCCGGCGCCCGGATCTCCGGTGAGCATGACCCGGTCGCCGGCGCGGATTTCGACATGCGGCTCGGCAAGCTTGGTGCATCCCTCCGGCGAGGCGATCTCGAGTTTCTCGAAGGTCAGGCTGCCGTCCGGGTTTTCGCCGAACGAAATGCGCCTTTCCGTATGGTGCAGCGCGTCGGTGTCGCCAAGCGCGATGCGGAAGTCGGCGACCCGCATCAGCGTAGCGCGCCAATCGGCGATGCCGCCGATATTGTTGATGAACCAGCGCAGCGAGGAATGGACCTGGTTGAAAGCGCCGACTGCCATCATCAAGCCGCCAAAGCTGATATCGCCGGCAAAATAGACCGGTGAGGCGACAAGGATCGGCGCGACGACAGTGATCCAGCCATAGGTGTCGGTAACCCAGGAAAGATTGATCTGGGCGCTGTAGATGCGCCGCATGGCGCCCAGCACCATGCCGAGATCGAATTCGAGCCGGCGCCTGGCATCGGCCTCGCCATGCGCCAGCGCGATGGCATCGACGTTCTCGTTGACGCGAACCACCGAGGAGCGCAGCTCCGCTTCACGCGTATAGCGATCGTTGTTGAAGCGGATCAGCGGCCGTCCGACCAGCCAGCTCAACCAGGAGGCGGTGCCAGCATAAAGGATCGCCGCCCAGACCATGTAGCCGGGTATGGCCAGCGAATGGCCTCCTATGTGGAAGACGAAGCCGGAAGACAGCGACCACAGAACCCCAACAAAGGAGGCAAGCAGGATGCAGGACTGCAGCAGGCCGATGCCGAGGCCGGTGGAAAGATCGGAGAGATGCCCGGCATCCTGCTGCAGGCGCTGGTCGGGATTGACGCCGATGGCGCCGGCATGGGTCAGCCGGAAGGCACGCGCCGGCCGCATCCATTCGTCGATCAGGTCGAGCGTCAGCGCCTCGCGCAGCTTCAGGCGGAGCATCTGGTCGAGCCAGGTCTGGCCGACATTGAGCACCACAAGCCCGCCGGCGATGCCGGCAAAGACCAGAAGCTGATGCAGGAAAGCCGGCATGTCGCGCCGCGCCAGCGCGTCGTAGAAAGGCTGGTTCCAGCGATTGAGCAGAATCTGCCCGATCGAGCTCGCCACGATGACTGCGACGATGCCGATCGCGGCCCAAAACAATTGCTTTCGCACTGGCGAGGTGGTCAGCGCCAATTTGATTGTTGCCAGCTGCTCACGCAGGCTGCTGGCTTCAATCGACGTGGCAAGCTTCTGGGCACTGGCCTCGACATCCGGAAGATCAGCCATGAGTGGATCCTTGCATTCGGAAGCGGTGCTGAAACCCGGTCATAGAATCGACCGCGTATGCCTTCAATCGGGCAGCCAACCTGTCCGCGACAGATAGGTGAGAAAAAGCCTGCGTCGGATCACGAACGCGTCATCTTGGCGGCGCCAGACGTTCGGTCCGCGACAGCCGGCCAAGCGTCGGCGCGCCATGCGGCGAGAGAACCGGCACGAAGACACGGCGGGACGCGCGCTGGGCAACCGGCACGCCTTGATAGAGCCGCTTCTGCGCCTCGACGACGATAACGCCCGAAAAGATCGGCCAGAAGCGCCGGCCGGCGCGTTCCAGCACATTGTGAAACTGCATCATGAAACGTCGCGGCGACGGCGGGAAGAACAGCGCATCGGACCACGCCGCCGGCGTGAAATTCGCTTCGCGCAGCAATTCGGTGAGCTGGCCGCGCGAGAACGGCCGGCCATTGCCGAAAGGCGTGTGCTCGAAGCGCGCCCAGACGCCGCGCCGGTTGGGCACGACGATGACGACACGGCCGGCCGGCGACAGCACCCGCCAGATCTCGTTCAGCGTCTCGCGCGGGTTCTCGACATGTTCGAGCGAATGGACGAGGAGCATGCGGTCGATGCAGGAATCGACCAGCGGCAGTTCCTCGTCGAAGACCAGGGCGGTCGCCGTCGGCCCGGTCGCCGGCCAGACCACCGCGCCCTGCGTTGCCGGCATGAAGGCAAAGACACGCTCGGCATCGCTGCCGAAGCGCTCCAGCCACGGCAAGGTGTAGCCGAGGCCGACCAGCCGCTCGTTGGGCACGACGGCCCATATCGAGGACAGCGCCATGGTGATCGAGCGTTCGGCCAGGCGGCCGAGCGTGGTCGAATAAAACGAACGGAGATCGACAATGTCAGAATGCATGGGCGGAACGGTAGCTTCGAAGCAGTCCAAGTTCAACAAAGGCAGATGACATCGGCTGGCAGGCGCCCTATGTCTGCGGCAATAAAGGGAGAGATACGATGCCCGTCGAGATCGAACAATTCATGTGCCGCAGCGACAATTTCGGCGTGCTGGTGCATGACCCGAAAAGCGGTGAGACGGCGCTCATCGACGCGCCCGAGGAGGCGCCGATCCTGGCGGCGATCAAGCGCACCGGCTGGACCCCGACGATGATCCTGACCACTCACCACCATCTCGACCATGTCGAGGCCAATCTGGCGCTGAAGGAGCGCTTCAAGCTGCGCATTGTCGGGCCGGAAGCCGAAAAGGCAAAGATTCCCGGCATTGACGAAACTGTCGAGCAAGGCTCGGTCGTCCACCTCGGCGACGAGCGGATCGAGGTCATCGCCACACCCGGCCACACGGCCGGCCATGTCACCTATCATCTGCCGGCGTCGAAAGTGGCATTCGCCGCCGACACTCTGTTTGCGCTCGGCTGCGGGCGGCTGCTCGAATGCAAGCCGCCGGTGATGTACGAATCCCTGAAGAAGCTCGCGGCGCTGCCGGCCGAGACGGTCGTCTATTGCGGCCATGAGTATACGCTGGCCAACGCCCGTTTCGCGCTCACCGTCGACCCGACCAATTCGGCGCTGAAAGAGCGCGCCGCGAAAATCGAGGCGCTGCGCGCCGACGGCAAACCGACGCTGCCAACGACGATCGGCGAGGAACTGTCGACCAATCCGTTCCTGCGCTGGCACGATCCGGCGATCCGCAGGCATCTCGGCCTGGAGAAGGCCTCCGACGCCGAAGTGTTCGCCGAGATCCGCAAGCGCAAGGACAATTTCTGAGCGGCGCCAGGAGCTAGGGTCATGACCAGTTCCGCCGAAATCATCGCCCTGCTCGGCCTGAAGCCGCATCCGGAAGGCGGCTGGTATGCCGAGACCTTTCGCGACGGCGCGACAGGCACGCGCGGCCATTCGACGGCGATCTATTTCCTCCTCGAGAAGGACCAATTGTCGGCCTGGCACCGGGTCAAGGACGCGGCCGAGGTCTGGCATTTCTATGACGGTGCGCCGCTGGCGCTGTCGATACATCGAGAAGGCGGTCCCGTCATCGAGGAGATCCTCGGTACGGCGCTTGCCGCAGGCGAGCGGCCGCAGATCGTCGTGCCGGCAGGCTGGTGGCAGTCGGCACGCAGCCTCGGCGAATGGACCCTGGTCGGCTGCACCGTGGCGCCGGGGTTCGATTTCGCGGCCTTCGAATTGGCCGAACCAGGCTGGCTGCCGGGAACGCCCTAGGCACCTAGCCCAGCAGGAAACCCAGCGTGATCGCTAGCTGGCCGACGTAATACAGCGCCCAGACCGCATGGCGCACCCAGATGCGGTGCGGCGAGATTGCCGGCAGCAGGAACTTTTCCGCGGCGTGCAGCCCGTCGGACAGCATGAGCAGGACGACGCCGCCGACGACCCAGACGCTGTTCAGGCTGAGCGCCGCAATGCCCATGGCAAGCAGTGCCGCGGCATGCACACCGATCGGCAAACGCAAGCCCGGGCCGACGCGGCGCCGGAGCGCGAAAAGCATGGCCAGCACCGACACGATCATCGCCAGCACGATCGCTACCCGCCACGGCTCGGCCGAAAGCAGCCCGAGGCCGCCGCCGGCACGCAGGAACAGCACGACATAAAGCACATGCGCGGCAAGAAAACTGGCCGTGCCGCCAAGAAATGCCTTCTCGCCGTCGCGCGACAGGAAGGCGTCGCCGACGGCGCTGACGCCCAGCGCGGCGACGAGCAGCCATGGGCCGCCCTGTTGCACGACCAGCACCGCCAACATCGCAACCGCCAATGTCCTTGCAGCCGATCGCGAAAGGCGCGGCGGCATGCCGAGGCTGAACGCGTAAATCACCGCCGCCGCCAGCGAAAACACCAGCGTCGCATTGGCACTGGCATCGATGCCGCCGGGAAACGGCATCATGCGTTTGCCTCGCTCGTGGCCCTCTTGCCCAGGAACAGCGATTTCGCCGCCAGTGCCGCGCCGCCGGTGATCAGCACGCAGGCGGCGAGGATGCGCCATGACGGCTCGGCGAAGCCCGCGGCAATCAGCACGAGCGTCGATAGCAGCGGCGCGGCGTAGCTCGCCGCGCCCAGCACCTGGATGTTGCCGCGCTTGACGCCGATGTCCCAGGCATAGAACGCCGCCCCCACCGGCATCAGACCGAGGCCGAGCACGGCCAGCCACTGGCCGGCGCCGGCGGGCAGCACCGTCTGTTCAAGCAACAGATGGCAGACCAGCGAAAGGGCCGCGGTGGCGGCGCAGAACCAGGTGACGATGCTGGTCGGCACCGACGGGAAACGCCGCGACAACAGCGAATAGGACGACCACAGCACCGCACAGACGCCGGCCATGGCGTAGCCGAAGGCATAACGCGCGTCGAAGGCAAGCCCGCCGCCCTTGGTGACGATCAGGACCGTGCCGGCAAGGCCGAGCAGCGCGCCGGCGACGTGGTTCCAGGCCAGCCGCTCGCCAGGCATCAGCGCCGATCCCAGCACGATCAGCAGCGGCCACAGATAGGCGATCAGGCTGGCCTCGACGGCCGGCGCATTGCGCAGCGCGGTGAAGTAGAAGAAGTGGTAGCCGAACAGGCCGGCAATGCCGATCACCCAGACTTTGCGTGGTATCTTCGCGGCGCCGCCGGCTGCCGGCATGAACAGCCGGGCAACCAGCCCGACGCAGGTGCCGATCGTAAAGGTGATTGCCGAAAGCAGGAACGGCGGCACGGCGCCCGAAGCATCCGTAAGCAGCGCCAGCAGCGCCCACATGGCGACCGCGGAGAAGCCGATCAGTGTTGCGCGCGCCATACCCGTCGCCCCCATGCCCGTTGGCGGCGCACCATCACGCCTATTCGTTCGCTTCGAACCGCTCCGCGCTGATCGTCAACGGACCGATTTGCGTGCTGACCGTGGCGCGGATCGGCGCATATACGCCGCTTTGGCCGACTGGTGCAAACGTCACCATGATGCGGCTGCGTTTCTTCAGGTAGTTCAGCGCCTTGCGGTTCTTGCGGTAGCCGGCCACCGGCTCGAAGCCCAGCCTGCAGGTGACCGTATCGCCCTTGTAGCCGGTCACCGAGATCGAGCCTTTGGACTCGTAGGTCAGTTTCAGATCGGCACGCATTTCGCCGTCATAGAGCTTCACCGTGCGCCCGCAGACCTGGTCGAGGCTGTCGGCATGGATAACGGTCGCGGCCATCGGATCGAGGACCGATACGAGATGGCTGCCGGCCAGCGGTATCCAATTCTCGGGATTGCGCTTCTTCGGCTCAGGCACGACCTTGGTCGAGGTGACGACGCCGTTGGCAAACTGGATGTCGATCATCGATGCCTTCTTGCCGGACGTGTAGTCGGCGTGGAACGCTTGCGGCTGCAACTGCTTGCCCGAAATCTTGCCCTTCGACGAGATCGTGCCTTTCGTATCGTCGAACAAAGTGGCGAGCCCGGCGGCGGAAACGCTGCCCTCGATAGAATAGGTGTCGCCCTCGTAATGGCTGGAGAATTTCGCTTTGGCCACGGAGAGGCCGAGGAACGACACCGAATACTCGCCCGTGAAGGATTGCGGTTCTGCGGCCGAAGCCGTTGTCGGCAGCGCGACGGCCAACAGCGCGATCAGGGCATGAAGGAAAGAACGAGGCATGGCGGGTCCTTGATTGTCGACCGGACGGGCGGCTCCGGTCTGGCATGTCCCTGTGCGACCGCTTATAGGCTGAATTCCGGCCTTAATGTGAAAGGCGGCGTCGGCAGGCAACGTTGGGGAGGGTCCAGGGCTAGAAATAAAAAACCCGCCTCGGCGGGCGGGTCGTTGGAGCCAACTGGCACCATACCCAAATTAGTAGCATAGCTGCCGGCACAAAGCAAGAACAAAATGTGGCGCCCTCGACGAATTTGCCGATCTGCCTCGGCCCGGCAGAGGGAAAGGGTTGCGGCTTCACTCCAGCTTGGGTTCCTCGCCCCCACGAAAGTGCTATCGCATTCACACATCTGGGTTGCGCTTTGCGGCGAAGCTCGATTCTATTTCGGCCGGAAAAGCCGAAGGAGGGTTGAATGAC